>NZ_JBSGJR010000003.1:0-45104 GCF_053605645.1 Micromonospora sp. NPDC003776 | reverse complement strand
CCGGTCGACGAATCCCACAGCAGGACAGCATCGTCGGTCAGGCACTGAGTCAGACCAGACCGGGTGACCCCACCTACATCCTCACTGTCAGGCACGGTGAAGTAGTCGTTCGGGAACGGCAGCAGGCACGCGGTCGGGTCGATCGGGTCGCAGGCGCCGCGCGCGGCCGGCTGCGGCGGCGCCGCGGCGGCGGCGGTCCCGAGCAGCACGGCGCCCGCGGTCACCAGCACGGCCGCGGCGAAAGGCAATCGCCTGGAAGTGGTCACAGGCATCTCCTTCGATGGTGGACGGAGGCGCGGAGCCGACGTGGTGGGACGAGCCCTGCGGTGGGGCGGGATATTCTTCCTACGCTCGTGAATGATTTTCGGCAATAGTCTGACCAGTTCGGGCTGTTCGAGCGCGTTCCGGCGAGGACGGTGCCTATGGACCGGCACGCCTTCCCGTGGCGGTGCAAGGTCGGAAGTCGGCGAACTCAAGCGGGTCGTCGGGCGGATCCAGGCGGGGAACTCGCGGGCCGACGGCTGGCGCTGCGGCGAATCGCTGCGATCCGGTTGGTTCAGGTGTCCGGCCTGGTGATTTTGACGGCGAGCGGAAGCTTGCCACGGGCTGGGTCGGGATTCGCAGTGGGGGTGGCGGTGTTGATCATGGCGTCGTTGTGGGGCTTCCGGACTGTGCTGTACGGCGCCTGACGCGGTCAGATGGCGATGACGACCTTGCCCGCGGGATGCCCGTCCCGGAGGTGCCGGATCGCGTCCGCTGCCTCGACAAGAGGGTAGGTGCGGTCGACCGCTGGGGTGAGTGCACCAGACTCGATGAGGTTCCGCAGCTCGTCGAGGTCCTCGGCGCGTTCCATGCTGCTCACGGAGCGTAGTCGCTGACCGACGAACGGGGACAGCAAAGGCGCGTGGAAGATCTGCCGGCCGTAGCCGCCAAGCAGCGGACCCTTCGTGTACGCGCCGCCGACCAGCGCCAGCGTCCCGTGCGGGGTGAGCGCGCGCCGCAGCAGTGACAGCGGCCGGTCACCGCCGGTGTCGATGACAACGTCGTACATCGGGCCGTCGCGGTCGACCTCCTCGCGGGTGTATTCGAGGACGTCGTCGGCGCCGAGGGAGCGGACGAAATCGACCTTGGCCGGAGCGCAGACGGCGGTCACCGTCGCGCCGTACGCCTTGGCGATCTGCACGGCCAAGGATCCGACGCCGCCCGCCGCGCCGATCACCATCACCCGGTGCCCTGGGCGCACCGCGCTGCTGTCGCGCACGGCGCGTAGTGCCGTCATCCCGGAGACGGGCACCGCGGCGGCCTGCGCGAACGACAGGTTGGCCGGCTTGCGTGCCAGCCGCCGCTCCGTTGTGCTCGCGAACTCGGCGTACGAGCCGCCCAGGCACGTGCCGTACACCTCGTCGCCCGGCTGAAAGCGGGTCACCCGGGCACCGACCGCGGCGACCGTCCCGGCCAGGTCCCGGCCGCGCGCCGGCACCCGCGGGCGGCGCAGCCCGCTTGCGAGGCGGACCAGGTAGGGCCAGCCGGCCATGAAGATCCACACTCCGGGGTCGACGCCAGCCGCGCGGACCTGGACGAGGACATCGTTGTCGCCGATGGTTGGTGGGTCGATGTCGCGCAGCTCGAGCACGTCAGGCGGGCCGTAGGTGTCCTGCACGATCGCCTTCACAATGCTGCCTCCTCGGGGTACTGGAACACGTCGTCGAGCCGTACGCCGAATACGCGGGCGATCCGGAACGCCATCTCCAGGGAGGGCGAGTAGCGGCCCTGCTCGATGGCGATGACGGTCTGCCGGGTCACGCCGATCCGTTCGGCGAGCTCCGCCTGGGTCATCTCGCTGTGCGCGAAGCGCAGCGCGCGGATGTTGTTCGTGACGCGGGTCGGCTTCACCACTGCGGGACCCCCCTGCGGTAGACGATCACCTTCGTTAGGGATCCGACCGCCGCCGACAGCACGAAGCACAGGTAGATGACGTTGGCGATCCAGAACCGGTCCCACTCGGCTAACGCCATGAGCATCGCCGACACCGCGCCGATGACGACGAACGCCTGGCCGACGTGGTCGCCGAGCCGCCCGATTTCCCGGTCGCGTACGTCCTTGACGCGCGACGCGCGGGGGTTCACTACGCCCATGCCGATCTCGGCCACGATGTTCGCGGCGATGGCGGCGCCGACCGTCCATAAAAGAGCGTCGGCGTAGGGGGTGGCGGAGAGTTTCATGCCGTCGGCTCGGCTCAGGACGACGGCGGTGTAGACGGCGTACCCGACCACGCTGACGACCAGCATGGCCCAGGCACGCTTTTCCTGGTGTGTCATGACCGACTCCAGATGTAAAGAATCCTCGACATGGCGAGAGTAAAGCATCTTTGACGACATGTCCAAAAATCTTTACATCGGGGCGCCGATCGTTGTCACCGGGCCGGCCGGGCCGCTCCACGCGGCGCTCACCCGGCCGAACCGCGATCTGGCCGTCGTCCGCACCAAGCCGCTGCCTGAGCGCTACGGAAGAGGTAGCGACTTTCGCGCCGCCGCTTCGCCGTCGGGGCGCTTCCACGTTGCCCTCGGGCTCGTACGAGAGTTGGCCCCGTCGTTCGGCCCGGCGCTGGATCTTCGTCGCTGTCGGCCCAAAGCCCGCCTGATCGCCGTCGACACCGACCACCACGACCCCGACAACACCGAACCGACCCCGATCGCCGCCTAACATCAAACCGGATCCCGCGATGGCTGTCTCCTACACCACCAGCGCGGACGCGACCCGACGCTGTACGAGCAGACCGCACGCGGCGTGGCTGGCGACGCTGTTGGGCGTACCGGAGGGCGACGCGGACACGGCGGCGGCGCTGCGCCTTCTCCATCGACGACCGTCCGACCCATCCCATGATTCAGGCACAGTCCCGCGGCAACCCGTGACGCTCACCGGGATGTTCCTGTTGGCTGTAGCCGGCCGTGAATCTGCCTCCGCATGTACTAGCGTCGGAGGTGTGAGGAAGCGTGCTGCGAGGTACGAGCCACTGACGGTGGCGCGCCTGGGTGCCCTGCTCGTCGGAGCTGACGAGACGCGACGATGGCGGTTGGTGGCGGAGTTCCTGGAGGAGTATCGATGGGAACCGGCTGAGGTGCGCGCCGGTCTGCTGGACCAGGAACCATCGCCTACCGGGGACGAGCACTGGGACGTGTTCCTCGCAGCGTTGACGGAGCACCTGTCGGCCAAGGACGGGCGCGGCGCGCCGTCATGGGTTGAGACGCGGTCGCTGCGGCGTTTCTGGTTCCCCTTCAACACCCGCGCCGCCCGGGTCGACGCGGTGGTGCACGCGCCGGCAGCGTTCCGTCGTCGGGGCGTGTACGTGTCGGCGCAGGAGTTGAACGTCGCGTGAGTCTCGATGATCCGCTGTTGGACCGTGCTGCGATCGAGGACGCCTTCCGTCGGCTGGGGGACCGGCTGGCAAGGCGAGGCGTGGTCGCGGATCTGTACATCTTCGGTGGGGCCGCCATGGCTCTGGCCTACGACGCACGACGGGCGACCCGTGACATCGATGCGGTGTTCCAGCCGCACGGGGTCGTGCTCGACGAGGCCCGAGCCGTAGCCGATGAACTCGGTCTGCCGCACTGGTGGCTCAACGAACAGGCCAGCGCCTACGTAGCTCCCGGCGGTGACGCGACAGCTCCTCGTGTGTTCGACCATCCGGGCTTGCGGGTCGCGGCAGCGTCTGCGGAGCACCTATTGGCCATGAAGGTGCTTGGTGCACGTCGTCGGGACGCCGAGGACATCCGGTTCCTGGCGGATCACCTCAGGTTGAGCAGCGCCGAGGAAGTCCTCGGTCTGTGCGCGGAGATCTTCCCGGAGGAGGAGGTTCCGGGTCGGGCAAGACTCGTGCTCGACGACGTTTTCGACGGCGGGTAGCCCGTCAACGGGTTTCCGGCAACGCACGAGACCTTTGAGAACATCCGCTCTGTTCATCCGCACGGACTACTTGCCGGTACGCACGAAGTCGATCAGTCGATTCCAGGCGATTCTCGGCTTGACCAGCGTCTGTTTGAAGTCCGTGCGAGCGTCGAGCAGCTGCTTGGCGCGCTTGCGGATCGGTTCGGACGCCTTGCTTACGTGGCCGGCGTCGAACGGTGGCTGCGGGTCGTATTCGATGGCCAGTTGGATCGCCTCGGCGAGCTCTCGGCCGGCGATCTCGCCGACCAGCCAGAGTCCCAGGTCGATGCCGGCAGACACGCCCGCCGCCGTTACGATCTTGCCGATCTGCACAATCCGCTCGTCGGGCCGGGGCGTTGCGCCCATCAACTGCAGAGGTCCCATCGCCACCCAGTGCGTGGTCGCAGGCTGGCCCTTGAGGATTCCCGCGGCCGCCAGGATCACCGCGCCGCTGCACACGGAAGCTGTCCACGTCGTGACCTCGTGGACCGACCGCAGCCAGGCGAGGATCTCCTTGTCCACCATCGTCGTTGGCGTCGTCGTACCGCCCGGCACCAGCACGAGATCCGGTGTGGGAGCCTCGGCGAGGGTGTGCGTTACGCCGAGTAGCAGGGCACCCCCGTCGGTGAGCAGCGGGCCGGTTTCCTTGCCCACGAAGCGGACTTCGGCGCCCGGGATGCGGCTGAGGACCTCGTACGGGCCGACCACGTCGAGGGCGGTGGTGCCGGGGTACAGCAGGATCGCGATCTGCATTTAGAGGTCCTAACAAAATGATCTCTGGGTCTTCCGTCCTCTGTAGAGGACGATCTACGATGTCGGGCCGTGAGGCGTGGTGAGCAGCCGCCGTGGATCGTGCCGGACGGGCTGTGGCAGCGCATCGAGCCGTTGCTGCCCAAACCGCAGCGCAACCCGCGGTACCCGGGGCGCAGGCGGAACCCGGACCGGCAGGTGCTGTGCGGGATCTTGTTCGTGCTGCACACCGGCATCCAGTGGGAGTTCCTGCCCCAGGAGCTGGGGTTCGGCTCGGGAATGACCTGCTGGCGGCGCCTGGAGGAATGGAACCGAGCCGGGGTGTGGCAACGCCTGCACGAGCTGCTGCTGGCCGAGCTGCAGGCAGCCGGGAAGCTCGACTGGTCCCGCGCCGTGATCGACTCCTCGCATGTGCGGGCCGCCCGACGTGGCCCAAAAGCGGCCCGAGCCCGGTCGACCGCGCCCGCCCGGGCTCGAAGCACCACGTCCTGACCGAGGGCGCCGGCATCCCCCTGGCCGTCGCGTTGACCGGCGGCAACCGCCACGACGTCACCCAACTGCTCCCGCTGATCGACAAGATCCCGCCGGTCCGGGGCCGCCGTGGCCGGCCCCGCCAGCGTCCCGACCAGCTCTTCGCCGATCGTGCGTACGACCACGACAAGTACCGCCCGGCCTTACGCGCCAACGGCATTCGGCCGCGGATCGCCCGCCGCGGTCAACCCCACGGCTCCGGTCTGGGCGTATTCAGGTGGGTGATCGAGAGAACGATCGCCTGGTACCACGGCATGAAACGCCTACGCATCCGATGGGAACGCCGCGACGACATTCACGAAGCCTTCCTCGCCCTCGCCACCTGCATCATCACGTACCGACACGTCGTACGACTTTGTTAGGACCTCTTAGCCACGCTCGTAGATCAGGAGGTGAACTCCGTCGCCGAAGGTCTGTGCGGAGGCGAGCCGCAGACGCTTTGTTTCACTCGTGCCGTCGAACAGGCGCTTGCCCGCGCCGACGATGATCGGATACACGAGAAGGTGCAGGGCGTCGACCAGGTTGTGGTCGATGAGCGCGCGAGACAGTTGCAGGCTTCCGTGCACGAGGATGTCCCGGTCGTACTGTTCCTTGAGCCTGGTGACCTCCTCGACCAGGTCGCCCTTGAGAACCGTGGTGTTGCTCCACTTCGGGTCGCTCAGCGTGGCGGAGACGATGTGCTTCGGCATCCCGTTGAATCTGTCGGCGAATTCGCCCTCGAATTGCGGCCAGGTCGCCGCGAACAGCTCGTACGTGACGCGCCCAAGCAGCTGTGCGTCCGCGGCCATGGTCTCGTCCACCTTGAACCGATTGCCCTCAGGGCCGCGAGAGAAGTGATCGGTCCAGCCCGTGCGTGCGAATTGCTCGCTGCCGCTCGGGCCTTCTGCGACTCCGTCGACCGATATGTATTCGGTGACCACCAGTCTGCCCATTCCGTGTGCTCCTTTCAGTCGAGCGCGTGGGTGTTGACCCGACGCCATGCGAAGCCTGCGATCCGTCAGCGACAGCATTGATGGGGTCGAGTGAATCGCCCGGTCGGCGCCGGCAGGGTGCGCGTTCGATGCAGCTGTCTACGGGCGGAACCGTATTCGCCGCGCAGCCTGTGGGGACAGGTGCGGTGGCCATCATGTCCGAGATTCTGGGAAACGTGTCCTGACGGACCGCTTCATGTGCTCCTACGATGGCACCGTGCACGAGCGGCGTGTGGTCGTCATCGGCTACGACGGCATCGAGTTGGTGGACGTTGCGAGCGTCACCAGCTGTCTCGACATGGCCAACCGGCTCGGCGCTACGCCCGCGTACGTTGTCCGGTTTGCCACGCTGTCCGGCGGTGCGGTGCGCTGTGACTCCGGGCTGGAACTGTCCAGCCAAGTGGCGCTGCAGGATGTGAGCCACACGCACACCCTCGTTGTCTCCGGCGGTCTCGGGCATGCCGCGGCCGCCGCGGACCGTAGGTTGCTTGCTCAGGTCCAGAGGCTGGCCCGAAGCGCGAGCCGGGTGGCATCGGTGTGCACGGGTGCGAGCGTGCTTGCCGCGGCCGGGCTGCTGGACGGTCGGCGGGCCACCACGCACTGGCATCACGCGGCCGAGTTGGCCGCCGCCTATCCGGCGGTGCGATTCGACCCCGCGCCGATCTTCGTGCGGGATGGTCACGTGTGGACCTCGGGCGGCGTCACCGCGGCGCTCGACCTCACGCTGGCGTTCGTGGAGGCCGACCACGGCGCCGAGTTGACCCGGTGGGTGGCTATGGGCATGGTCACCTACCTGCAGCGACCGGGCAACCAGGCGCAAATGAGCATGTTCGTGCGTGCCCGGCGTCCCGAGCACGCCGTGGTGCGGCGGGTCCTCGATCACGTCACGGCCAATCCTGGTAATGAGCTCTCGACAGCCCGGCTTGCCGCAGTGGCCGGTGTGAGCGAGCGGCACCTCACCCGGCTGCTGGTCGCCCACGCCGGGCAGACCCCAGCCCGGCTCGTTCGTCAAGTGCGGCTGGAGGCAGCGGCCACCGCCCTGGTCACCACTGACCAGGCCGTCTCGTCGATCGCCAAGGCGGCGGGTTTCCGCTCGGGCGAAACCCTGCGCCAGGCGTTCAGCGCATGGTTCGGCATCTCGCCGACGCAGTACCGAACGGTCCACCGGCGGCACAGTTAGCGCCTCGGGATTGCCCCCGAGCGGCGGACGACCGGCCCGATACGACGGACAGAAACTACAGAGGCTCCCGCTGTCGGCCGGTTGCCATTCGGCGGCCCTGCCCAGAACCGACCAGTGGTCATCCGCCCGGGCTGGGCATGAGAGACCTGGGCCGTCCACCTCACGGAAGATCAAGAATTGAAGGGTGGGGCCGGGCAGCACGTCCAAGCCGTGTCCCAGGCGCTGTCCGGCTGATGGCCCTGCGGGGCTGGGCGTGCGGATCGCCCAAGAGCTGATCGGTCGGGCTCGGGCGCAGGGTTTGTCGCTGGTCGGGCGTAGCGGCCTGCTCAGTCAGGTCACCCGCACCGCGCTGCAGACCGGCCTTGAGGCGGAAATGACCGAGCACCTCGGCTATGAGTAAGGCGATCCGGCCGGGCGGGGCCGGGGCAACCACCGCAACGGCAGTTCGCCGAAGACGGTGCAGACCGAGGTCGGCCCGGTGCAACTGCAGGTGCCACGGGATCGGGCCGGGGCGTTCGAGCCACGGATCGTGCCCAAGCAAGCGAGCGCATCGCCGGAAACTGAGAAGGCGATCACCGCCTCACACACAAAGCTCCGGACAGTCCCGGCCTTGGGAAATCTTGGGTCCGTCGGTGCGGTTGGTTAACATGCCCGGCGATGATGACGATCTTCCGCTCCTGGCGGTTACGCCGCGCCGCCCGTCGGCACTTCGGCTGGCAGCGGCTGCGCGACACGCAGATGCAGGCTATGCGGGCCCTGCTTGCGGGCCGTGACGCGCTGGTCGTCCTGCCGACCGGGGGCGGGAAGTCCGCCGTGTACCAGGTTCCCGCCACGCTGTTACGCGGCCCGACGGTGGTGATCTCACCGCTACTGGCACTACAGCAGGACCAGATAAGCAACCTCAACGAGCGCGACGACCCGGCGTTGCGGGCGGTTCGGATCAGTTCCGCGGAGAGCCAGAGCAGGCAGGAGGCCGCGCTGGCCGAGCTGCGATCGGGTGCGGCGAGGTTCCTGTTCATCACCCCGGAGCAGCTCAGCTCGCCGGAACGGCTGGCCCAGGTCCGCGCGCTGCGCCCGGCGTTGGTGGCGGTTGACGAGGCGCATTGCATCTCGTCGTGGGGTCACGATTTCCGCCCCGACTACCTTGCTATCGGCCACCTTGTGCGCGGCCTGGGACGCCCGCCGGTCGTGGCGCTGACCGCCACGGCGTCGCCGCCGGTGCGCGATGACATCACCACGCGGCTGGGCATGCACAAGCCGCGGCTGGTGTTGTCCGGGCTGGATCGTCCGAACCTGTTCGTGGCGGCCGTGCACTGCCCGAGCGAGGACTACCGCTGGCGCAGGCTACTCACGCTGCTGAAGGAGGCCGACCCTCCCGGGATCGTGTATGTGCCGACTCGGCGTGCCGCTGAGCACCTCGCGCAACGGCTGTCCGACGCGGGTTATCCGGCGCAGGCCTACCACGGTGGCATGGCGGCCGGGCTACGCCGGAGTCGTCACGAAGACTTCCTCGCCGACCGGGTGCCGATCATGGTCGCCACATCGGCGTTCGGGATGGGCATCGACAAGCCGAACATCCGCTGGGTCGCGCATGTGGCGCTGCCCGACTCACCGGACAGCTATCTGCAGGAGATCGGGCGGGCAGGGCGCGACGGTGAGCCGGCCCGGGCGTTGCTGCTCTACCGGGCCGAGGACATTGCCCTGCAACGCTTCTTCAACGGCGGCGCACCTGACCCGGACGAGCTGCGAAAGGTCGCGGCCCTCCTGCATGCCGGCCCGCTGACGCGCTCCGCGCTGGCCAAGGCCACCGGCCTGAGCCCGCGCAAGATCGCCAGCCACGTCAGCCTGCTCGAGCAGGTTGGGGCGATCACGACGGGGCCGAAAGGCGAACTGAGGGCCGGCCCGTATGCCCCACTTCCCGATCAGGCGGCGCGGGAGGCGGTGGCCGAGTACGGCCGCTACCAGGCCGGGCAGCGCTCCCGCACCGACATGATGCGCCGCTTCGCCGAAAGCCGTGGCTGCCGGATGCAGTCGCTGCTCGGCTACTTCGGAGAGCAGCTGAGCCAACCCTGCGGCCACTGCGATAACTGCCAGGGCGGCACCTCCGAGGCGCTCCCCGACGACGGCCCGTACCCACTCCACAGCACCGTGCGGCACCCCAAATGGGGATCAGGCATGGTCCTCGGGTACGAGAAAGACCGCATGACGGTGCTCTTCGACGAGGTCGGCTACAAGACGCTGTCGGTCTCTGTCGTGCAGGCGCAGAGCCTGCTGACGCTGGATGCGTGAGGACACCGCTCCGAGCGACACCGCGTATGTCGCTCCAGCAGTCGATGAGTACGTCGACGTGTCACCGCTGATCAGACGATCGGGGCAGGGGAGGGCTTCGCGCTGGGGACCCCCGGTGTGAATCAGAGGCATTCGACGGCGTTGCAGGCGCAGCTGAGAGCCCTAAACTTTGCTCGGGTAATGCGGCGTCGCGGTGGAAGTTCTCGCCGGACCCCGGGGCCCGGACCTGGCGATACGAACCCACACACGTTTACCGCCGCCGGGGATGTCTTGGACCCCCCACTCCTCGGAGAGCGCCTCGATGATCCCCAGGCCGCGGCCGCCATCGCCGTCCGGGTCACGGCGGCGGGGTACGACCGCGGAGCCGTCCACCGCGCAGACGGTGACGTCCTCGTCGCGGGCGTGAACTTCCAAGCTCAGGCAGCCCCCGCCGTGGCGCACCGCGTTGGACACCAACTCGTCGGCGACCAGCACCGCGTCTTCCACGTCCTCGCTGTCCTTCAGCCCCCAGGCGATCAAGACCGACCTGACGATCTGGCGGGCGGCGGCGAGGGCGCCAGGGCCGACGGGAAGGTCCAGCCGCGCGGTCATCTCCCTCACGGATCGTCCCCGTCTGTTGATGCCAGCCGTGCCTGACCGGCAGTCCGTACCCAGGCCTGGCCAGGTAAAACTTGTCGTAGTGCAACTGCTCTCCGCCGCAGAAGTGAGGTTCGTCGACGCTGGCCGCTCGCTGCCTGAGGCCGCCGCACCCCGCGCCGGCGGAGCTCGCGCACTCGCCCCCCGGTCTGCCCTGCCTGTCCTTGCGCCTCCGGGCCTGCGGCGGGCCGCCTTCGCGCAGCCCTCGACAGTCCGGTCCAGGTGACCTGCCATGCCCTGGTTCAGGCTGGACGCCTACGACGCAGGCGGCGTGCCGTTTACGGGCTACCGCCATGTGCCAGCTCGGTCCAGGAACAGACGGCCGAGAGCGGGTGACGTGGAAGCGGCGAGGGTCGAGACCGCACCCCCGCAGGCCACAGGTCACCCGCTCGCGATGGCCCGCGTCGCCGGGGATCCGCACACGCGGTCGCAGGTGGTCATGGAACCTGAGTCGGGACCGTGCGCGGGCCCGCACCAGCTGTTCGGTGGCCGCGTCTACGACCGGCGTTGCGCTGGTCTCGGTCGCGCGTGTGGCGGCGCCGCGATCACCGCCCCCGGCGCCCGGCCGGCCTGTTGCGGGCATTGGCCGGAGGGGACGAGGCGGACGACGGGAGCGGCGGAGCAGGCTCCTCCAGCCGGAGTTGGTGGACGCGGACGTTGGCCGACTCCACCGCCAGGTGCCATGACCCATCCGGCCGCCTGGCCGAGGACCTGCCTCGCGGCCAGCATCCCTTCCCGTGTCGCGTCGTCTGGTCCTGCCGACGCGCAGGCGCAAAACCCACGTTGTACCGCCTTCCGGGGAAATCTGCCGCACCTGTTGCATTTCCCGTCTAGATACCGATTCCCAGATGTAGCACTGACAAAGTCTGAGAAGAGGATCATGCCGTTCACCAGGTTCGTCGGCGGTGGCCACCCGCTCGCCGGAACCGCGTGCGTCGCAGCCCGCTCGCGCCTGCGCAGCCCGTTGACCTGGGTCGGCCCGTACGGGGCGCGGTCACAAGCAGCGCTGGCTGCGGCGGAGAAGATCAGCCGTGCACCGAGGGTGAATGCCTGCCATACGGTGCGCGGTTCACCGTCACCCGCGTCACATCGCGGTCGCCGTATCACCCAACAGGTATGTATGCTCCCGGACCAACATCAAACGGCCGAAGCTCGCCATGCACGCAAATGCCCGCTGGCGCCGGCCAGATAGGAGCGACGTGGGCTGCTTGCATACCCAGAGCTGTCCGCTCTTCCCGCTACTGAACGCGAGCCTGGCCGGCTGGCGCAGCCACTACTGCGACAGCGTGGGCGGGTGGCGGGAGTGTGCCCGGTACCGGCTGTCCAGAACGGGACAACTGGTGCCGATCACTCTCCTGCCGAATGGGGCCGATGCAATACATCTCAAAGGCATTCCTGCAGCCGACGGGTCTGATCCGGGAACACCGAGCCAGGCATCGCCGTCGCAGTTCGAGCCGGCGCCGCCACAGGCACCCAAGTCCACTTTGGCGCCGTCACCTGCCTGGGGCCTCAACCGTCCGTCGCCACCCGCATACGCACCGCACCGCCCCGGAACGCCATCGACTCCACCTGCGCCACCGCGGCGCCGCTGGTGGACCCGACTCGCAGATTGGATCTCAGGTCCCGCATGAACGACTACTGGCCCTGGTGGGCGGGGGCCGTTGGCCTCGCGCTCACCACAATCAATTACGCCGTCACCACGGATCGATCGTTCGGGGTGTCCGGGTCGTGGGACCGCGTCCTGCACTGGCGCGCTGAACGTCGCGTCGAACGCCTTAACGCCCAGGTCACGGACGACCAGGTCCTCGTCGAGGCGCTCGCCGCGGCCTCCGCCGCGCAGTTCGGCACCGACCTGGCTGCGCCTCCGCCGCCACGTGTGCGTCACGGCGACCCTCAGCCATGGGGCCGGGAGTCGCGACCGCCGACGGAGGCCGGGTCCTCGATGGCGAACCTGCTCCCGACACCTCTGGTCAGCCAGGCGGCCCTGCTCCTATCGATCTTCGTCGGCGGCTGGGTGGCGGCGGTCACCTCCGGGCGATTCCAGCTCCGTCTCGACATGGGTGACGGCTTCCGTCAGATCGTGACCGGCGATCCGCTCACGATGACCGCGGCACTGTTCGTCGGTGGTGTACTCGTCGGCTTCGGCACCCGCCTCGCCGGCGGGTGCAGCAGCGGTCACGGGCTCAACGGCTGCGGCCGGCTGCAACCGGCCAGCATCGTCGCCACCGCCGTCTTCTTCGGCACCGCCGTCCTCGTGTCGTTCCTGCTGTGGAAGGTGATCTGATGCGTACCCGAGGCGGAATCCTCGTCGCCAACATCATCGCGGGGCTGGCCCTCGGCTTTACCGTCGCCAACATCGGCTTCGGCGACTACGCCGAACTGAACCGCATGTTCACCTTCCAGGATCCTCGTATGCTCCTGGCCTTCGCTGGCGCCGTCGGGATCATCGTGGTGGCGTTTGCCGTGTTGCGCGTCCGGCGGACACCCGGACGCATTCATGCTGGCGTCGTGCCAGGCGCAGTTCTGTTCGGCACCGGCTGGGCAATCTCGGGCGGCTGTCCGGCAATCCCGATCGTTCAGGTCGCCAGCGGCTACCTGCCCGCGTTCGTCACCATCGCTGGCATCATCCTCGGCATTCGGCTCTGCCGCTGGGCCAACACCAGGCACTTCCAGCTCGACAGCGGATCATGCGGCCGGTAATCGTGATCATGCGACGCATGCAATGGACAGCCAGTCCTGCGAGGTCGGGTAGCGGCCGCCGCTACAGCGTGTCTCAAGACTCGGTTCGGTCATGAGGCACGACGCTGCGGGCCGCATCGTCCGCCACCCGCGACCCGGTCAGCCCGACACCGAGCCCTCGGGCCGCCTCCCGTAAACCGAGCCCCACTCCAACCGCTGACCCGATCGCCGGCATGCGTCAGTCGATCCGGAGGCAGGTGGATGCCGGCCGGTTGAGCCCGGATGCTGCGAGGGACCTGCACACCAAGGTAAACGCGATCGCGAAGGAGATCGCCGAGAACGATCCGGACAAGGCCCAGGATCAGCTCAAGAAGTTGCGCGACAAGCTCGACGGGCTGCGGCGCGACGGCAAGCTCACCAGCGACGGCTACGATGCCCTGACCGCCGACGCCGACCGATCGCCGCCGACCTGCGGTAAAGACGCCGGGGGTCGTTGTCAGCTGGTCGGGTCGTCCATGAGACGGCGTAGCGCTTTTCCGGTGGTGGGGAATGCGAGTCGCAGGGTGTGTGCGGTGAGTTGGACGGCCCACCAGGTGAGGGCGACGAGGTATCCGACGATGAGGGCACTGTTGGTGTCGTAGGTGACGATGATGGCGTAGCCGATGCCGAGGCCGGGTGCCGTGACGGCGCGAGCGGCCCGGCTTCGGATGGCGGTCAGGGCGGTGGCGACGCCAATAAGTGCGGCGCCGGCGCTGGCGAAGAGCCCGGGCATGCCGGTCGCGTCCACCGGAGGGGTGAGCGTGAGGGCGGCCCGCATGAGGTAGATGCCGGTGGTGGCGATGCCGGCGTGCAGGATCGCCGGCCGGGTGCGCGCGAGCCAGACGGGTAGGGCGGTGGCGGGGATGCGGGGTGCGGTGGCGGCGATGACGGCGGCGCAGCCTGCCAGGGGTAGCGCGGCGCCCAGGGCCCATTTCAGATAAGGGTGGTAGTCGAATTCCACGGCGGTGCCGGTGGCGAGGCCGTAGAGAGCGGCGGCGATGGCGCCGCCGACGGCGGCGGCGAGGTATCCGCGTCGGATGAGGCTGCCGGTCGCGGGTTCGGGCTCGGATGTGGTGGGTGTGCCGGCGAGCCAGGTGGTGGGGGCGAGGTGCGCCACGGCGAACGCGGTGATCATGGCGAGCGCGCCTGCGGCCCCGAGCTCCGGGAGGGAGAGGCGGACCCCGACGACCCGCAGGGCGTAGGTGGTGTTGATGTCCGCGGTGAAGATGGCTTGCAACAGCAGGGTGAGGGAGCAGGCGCCGAGCAGGATGGCGCTGGTCAGGTCCCGGATGCGCAGCCGGACGCGTGGTAGTTGGGTGTCGGCGGCGGTAGCGGTGGCCTGATGGTGGGGTGCGGTGAGGGTCAGGGCGCCGTCGGCGAGGGCGTGGGAGTGGCCGGTGAGGGTGGTCGGTGTGAGGCCGGTAGCTGCGGTGAGCCGGTCTCGCAGGCCGGGAATCGCTTCGGCTTCGCGGTGAACGACCCCGTTGAGGTGTCGGCGGTCCACGTCGGCCGCGTCGAAGACGTCTGAAACTGCTGCGTCCACTTCGTCGAGGAGGGGCTGTGCGGCGGCGGTGACGTCGTCGCGGGTGATGACGGCGGGCTTGCGGGGTGCGGGGAGAAGAACGGGCGCGCGGTCCTGGACGGTCAATAGTTGCCTCGCCTGACGGACCGACTCCGCCAGCGCGACGTCGCCTTGTCCCTGTGCGGGTGGGGCTGTCTCGGCGCGTAGTGGCTCGTGGTCCCCGGTGTTGCCGTCGACGAGTTGTTGGGCGAGGGCCTGGTCCAGGTCGCGGTTCGGGTTGAGCGATCGGGTGGCGAGTTCGCGGTATCCGTCGGGGCCCGCCTGCAGGACGGTGAGGGTGACCGGGTGCCGGTCGGCCTGGCAGATCAGCAGGCACGAGCCGTCCGGGGTGCCGCCGGCAGCGTAGGCGGCGAGTGCTGCTGGTGCGGTGACCATGACGGGGGCGGGCAGGCCGGCGCGGGCCGCCGCGTCGGTGAGATGTCCACGTCGGCGTGGTCCCCATCCCGAAGGGATGGTCAGGGTGAGGGCGGCGATGGGTGCTGCGGCCTGGCGGGCGGCGTGGTCGGCGACGTGCCACAGCTGACCGGCGAGCAGTTGCACGGCGTCGACCCGCGGATCGGGCTCGGCGCTGCCGAGCAACTCCAGCGGTTCGCGGATGAACTGGCAGCCGGCTGGCGGCTCAGGTGGCGCAGCGACTGCGACGTGCAGGTGGCCGGCGGGGTCGAGGGTGATGCCGTGTGGCATGACGAGGCGGCCGCCCAGCATGACGGGAATGCGCGTGCCGTGCCGGTCGATGGTGGCGGCGATGGCCGAGGAGCTGAGGTCGATCGAGAGTCGGATGCCGCCGATTGACATGTGGCGCAGTCTCTCCCGATGGGGGAGTGGACCGTCAACCACTATCTCGCCGGGTGATCAGTTGTGCGCGCATGGTGAGAATCCTTCGTCGCGGGATGGTCATCGACACTGATTGCCGTGTATGTGGGTAGAGACTCAGCGTCGTCGCGGGGAGGAACACAAGTGCCGCAGCAGTCCCCGCAGGGGCGTGACCGGCTGGCCGAATACGTGCGCCCCACGGTCTACACCCCGCGCATCCCGCCACCCCCTCGTCCTCGGGCAGAGCGCGCCGCGACCGTCGTCCGGGCGATCCGGGCGATCCGGGCCGTCCTGGGCGCAGCGGTCTTCCTGGGCGGGACGCCGGCGCTGCTGTTGTTCTTCAACGGGAACCCCGTACGGCGCCTGCCGTCGTGGGCGCAGGTGGGCCAGTGGTTCGATGAGCCGAGCGGACGGTTCACCCCGACCGTTCTCGCCGGCGTGGCCATCTGGGTGCTGTGGCTGCTGTGGGCGGCGCTGGCGCTGCTGCTGGTTGCCGAACTGCTCGCGTTGGTGACCCGGTGGCGGATCCCGGTACTGCGGCTTCCCGCGCCGCTGCACCGGCTGGTGTTCGGTTTGGCCGGCACCGCGGCGATCGCCGTCACCTCCGTCGGCAACCTCAACATCGCTGACGGCGGCAACACGTCGCCCGCGGCTGTCGCTTCGACCGATGATGTGGGGGTCGTTCCCCGGCAAGCCGTCGCGCGAGGACCCGCGCTGATCCAGGTCTCCGACACCCGCTACCTCTACACCGTCGAACGACACGACACCCTATCCAAGATCGCCAAGGAGTGGCTCGGTGACGCCGGCCGGTGGCCGGAAATCTGCCGCCTCAACCGGCACCGCCACTTCCCTCGACCCGGCGGCACCCTCCGAGACTGCGACCTCATCTATCCCGGCTGGAATCTGCGGCTGCCCGCTGACGCCCACCCACCGCAGACTGCCACCCCGGCGGCCCCGGCCCCGTCCCGTCCGCCGACGCCACCGTCGCCGACCGTTCCCTCGCCACCGCCCAGCACCGCAGACGACACTTCGAGCCCCGCGCCGTCGCCCACGGCTAACGAACAGGAACGAGCCGCCACCCCCGACAGCTCTGCACCGGCAGCTCACGGGAACTCCAGTCCGTCCGCGAAGCCCGCCACCCCCACGGTCGCGGCATCACCGTCCACCCCGCCAGCAGCCAGCGACCCGCGACGCTCGGCCGCAGCAGCCGACGAGCACGGTGTTCAGCTGTCCCCAGCAAACTGGCTGCCCTGGACGCTCGCCGCCGCGATCAGCGCCGCCGCCGCGCTGGTCTGGGCACAGCGCCGCCGCCGCTACACCGGCGAGCCCGACGCCGACCCGCCCACGCAACTCCCGCCACCCGTACTGCGCCTGCAGCGCGCCGTCGCCCGCAACAGCGAACCATCAAACCCGGACAACCAAGCCGAGCCGCCTGCTGCCGTCCCCGACCTGGCGCCACTGCCCAGCGGTGCGACCGGCATCATCGGTGACGGCGCCCACGCAGCCGCCCGCGCTGGCCTCGTCGCCGCCCTGGCATCCGGCGACCCGCACCACCCCGACACACGCGGTGAAGTGATCATCGACGCAGCCACCCTGGCGACACTGCTCGGCCCCGACACCGCCGCCCTCCAGCCCTGGCCACGGCTGCACATCTGCGACACCATCGACGACGCCCTCACCAGGGTCGAAGCCGAACTTCTGCACCGCAGCCGCATCCTCGACGAGCACGCCCTCACCGACCTGGACACCCCGCACCAGCACGCCCCCGACGAGGAGGCACTGCCACCACTGACGCTCATCGCCCACACCCCACCGGCGGACGCCCGCACCCGAGCCGAAGCCGTGCTCGCCTTCGGCCGCAACCTGCGTGTGTCCGCCCTACTCCTCGGAGAATGGCCTGACGGCGCCACCGTCGACGTCACCACCGACGGCCACACCGACATCCTGTCCGGCCAGCCGACCGAGCCACTGCCAACGCGCCTGCCCGTACTCGAATCCGAAACGGCGATCCAGATCCTCACGACCCTGCGAGAGGCGCAAACCGGCGAACCGTCCGCCGTCGCGTCGCCCGCCCTACCGGTCACGGTCGTCCCACTGCACGCCAGCCGCACCACCACCGACGCCTCCGACCGGCCGACCCCCGCCACCACGCCGCCGGTCGACGCCACCGCCGGCAAGGCACGACTGCGGGTCCTCGGGCAGCCGAGGATCGAGGACATCACCAAACCCGGCCGACCCCTGCGAGCCAAGGCCCTCGAACTGGCCGTCTTCCTGGCCTGCCACCCCGACGGAATGACCACCCGCGACATCGGCGAATACCTCGAACCAGACGCCCGTATCACCCAGGCCGACCAGCGCGTACACACCAACGTCAGCAACCTACGACACGTCCTCGCTCGCGCCGGCACCGCTGAGGCGAGGAACGCCTACCTCGTCAAGACTGCCGGACGGTACCGACTCGACCCCGCCACCGTTGATGTGGACGTCTGGACACTGCGGGACCTCCTGCGCGCGGCCACCATCGCCAGCGGCCACCGCCGCCGTGACCTGCTTAGCGCGGCCTGCGACCTTTACACCGCGCCCTTGGCCGACGGCCAGGACTACGAATGGCTCCAGCCGCATCGGGAGACCGTCCGCCGATGGGGGACCGAAGCGCACCTGCTGCTCGCAGACGACCTGATCGACTCCGACCCGCAGCACGCAGCCGCGCTGCTCGACAAGGCCATCGGCTTGGACCGCTACAACGAAGCCCTCTACACCCGCGCCATGCACACCCGCCACGCCCTCGGCGACGGCGATGGCGTCCGCACCCTGCTGCGCGCCCTGACCAAGGCCCTCGCCGACATCGACGCCGTGCCGCAAGACGCAACCATCACGCTCGCCAACCAACTCCGCGACGGCGTGGCCCAGGCGTGAGCACCACCAGCCCAGGTACCGGCCGACGCCTGAACCAAGACGTAGGCATCTTGGACGGATTTGATCGGCCACCATCTAATCGGTGCTGACCCTTAGCGCACGGGCTCGCCGGCGATCGCCCGAGCCAGGAGCTGCACTCGGTGCGGCAATGATTCAACAGGGCCGCTCTTTAGGTCGGTGACCCAACAGGCGAACCCAGGCGGGGAGGGACGCGGAAACCCGGCGGGTTGCCCAGGCCGGCCTGGCCATCGGCATGTACGGCACCAGCTGGCAGAGCGCCGGCCGGTACAGCTGGGGCAACTGCGGCTGAGCCGGGCGGATCGCCGCCGGGGTGCTCTCGTGACGGGTAGTGGCGTGGGCTTCGGATGCCGGGTCCATGTCGCGCTGGTGTCGACGGGTTCACCTGCGCTCGATCGCCTCAGAGCGGCAGGGGACGCAGCGGCCGGCGGGCTGACCGATATGCCCAGGCCGCTGGCACCGGCCGCCGGCGCTTGGCGTGGCCGCGCCCCGCTGGTCGGTCGCGGCTGGCAGCGGAGCCCGCCGGCTCGTCGGCAGAAGCCGCCGCCACCGCGCAGCGCTCACGGGCGTGTCGCCCTTCAATTGGTCTTCCCTACTTCGGGTGACACGCTTGCTGTCACCCCCGGCAGGCGAATGTGTCACCCCCGGCCGCTGTTCTGTCACCCCCGCTGCGGCTGTGGCCCGTCGGTCCGGCTGCACCAGTCGGTAGACGCGGGTGGCGATGCCGGCGACCTTCGACACGACGAGACGACCCAGTTGCACGAGCTTGGCCAGGCATCGTTGCACGGTGCGTTCGGAGCAGCCGACGTACTCGGCGAGGGTGGCCACGGATGGCCAGGCGTTGCCCTCCTGGTTGGCGTGGGCGGCGATGGCGATGGCCACCGCCCGCTCGTTCTTCCCAAGATCTTTCGTGCTGAGCATGGCAGCCTTGACGGCTTGACTCATGGCTTGCGGATCTCCGTCCGTCAGGGTCAGCGGTGCCTGTGGTGGCACCCCGGGCCGATCTATGGGTGATACCGTCGCCTGTTTCGGTGCGGCGGCGTGTTTCGTGTGCGAACGTCCGTTGCTGCGGCGGCTTCACCGCCGCCCGGGAATCTGTCGGCGATCGGCGTGTGAGCCCCCTCCTGGCGGCCGCAGGGACGGCATGCCCGAAATGCCCGGTGGGAGGCTGGTCCTGCGATCGCTCACGGCAGGGGCCTATGGCAGTGCTGAACGCCCAACGCCGGACTGGCCATCGCTCTCGCCTCTTTGTCAGCAGTCCCTGTCGGGCGGTCGGGTGGTGGTGCGGACTGTTGCCGACGGATCAGCCACCGGCGGACCTGATCCACGCTCAATCCGTCGCCCGGGTCAAGCCACGTCAACCGGGACCGCCGGCGGGCGTCATCGGCGCCGTAGATCAGACGCCGAGCGATACGACACACAGGTTCGCGGCAGTTACGCGTACTGCTGGGACCGGACCGCCGCACGGGTGGTTGTGCCACCGCGCTGCACTTCACCGCAGGTCACAAGACGCATGCCGACGGCTCTGCCACAAACGCACCCGCAACCACCGGACCCGGCCAGCGACCGTTAGCATCCCGGCGTGGGAGAGGACCTGGCCAGCCGGCTCTACGGACTTGCCTGGCGGGTCACGCCGCGGTTGCCGGGCCCGGTCGCCGCGCTCGTCTTCGACTCCGTCGCCGCCGGGATGCGCTGGTCCGGCGCGGGCGGGGTGCACCAGCTGCGGGTCAACCTGGCCCAGGTGCTCGGCCATGCCGCGGACAGTCCCGCCGTGACCGCCGCGGCCGCTCGGGGCGTGCACTCCTATCTGCGTTATTGGCGGGAGTTCTTCGGGCTCGCCGGATGGAGCCGGGACCGGATCCGCGACGCCGTGGTCTTCGAGTCGCTGGACCGGGTGGCTGCCGCCCGTGACGCCGGCCGCGGAGTGGTGCTGGCGCTGCCGCACAGCGGCAACTGGGACCTGGCCGGAGCGGCGCTGGTGCTGAGCGGGCACCGGTTCACCACGGTCGCGCAACGCCTGCGCCCGGAGCGGCTCTACCAGCGGTTCGTGAGCCACCGTGCGGCGCTCGGCATCGAGGTGCTCCCCGCCGACGAGACCCGGCGGGCGGTCACGACGCTCACCCGGCGGTTGCGTGCCGGCGAGGTGGTGTGCCTGGTCGCTGACCGGGACACGTCCGCGGCCGGCATCGGCGTGCGGTTCTGCGGCGCGCCGACGACGTTCCCGGCCGGGCCTGCGCAGCTGGCGCTGCGCACCGGGGCCGCGCTGCTGCCCGTATCGCTCTGGTACGACGGTCCGCGGCTGCGGATCCGGATCCACCCGGAGATCGTCCCGGGCCGTGACGGCGCCACCCGGGCCCGGGTGGCGGCGATGACGCAGGAGCTGGCCGACGTCTTCACGGGCGCCGTCCGCCGGCATCCACACGACTGGCACGTGCTGCAACCGGTCTGGCCGGCCCCCGCCCACCAGGGCTGAGCTCAGATGTCACCGACTGTGACCAGGACGGCCGAGGAACCAAGGCCGACTGTCGTGCGTGTGCTTGGACGGATTCGTCACGCCTCAGGTGGGGCTAGACAACGCGGTCCGTGCCGTTCACCGTGCCCGTTGCCCTTCGTCGGCTGATGTGCGACACACGTCTGCCAGCTGACCTGCGACATGCGCGCGGATCGCGGCATGAGTGGATGTCCAGGGGGCGGCGATAGACTTGTCCTGCCCGTTCACCGATCATGAACTTCATGGAGGACCAGCAGGCGCCGCAGTCGGCCGAGGGTGAGGCGAAGGTCATCACGCTCTGCGGCTCGACCAAGTTTGAGGCTGAGTTCGCGGAGGTCAACCAGCGGCTCACGATGGAAGGTTGCGTTGTGATCAGCCTCGGAATGTTCAGCCTCCCCGATCTGCCGGACTACGACTGGACAGTCGACAGCTCGGACCTGAAGGGACGGCTTGGCGGCGTGCACTTCCAGAAGATTCGCATGGCTGACGAGGTGTACATCGTGGATCCGGGTGGCTACTTAGGTGAGTCAACCCGACGGGAGATTGCCTACGCGGAGTCGCTCGGCAAGCCGGTTCGGTATTTGAGTCGCGAGTGCTTGGCGCGAACGAGAGAAGGTCGCCAAGAGTGAGCCCGACCGGGCGGTCCGCTCATCGGCAGATCAGGATGCCGAGCGGTAGTGGCCGCCGTCACGCTCCGCCACGCGTGGATCGCAGATGTGCGCACCCGATTTTGGCGGACTAACCGCTCTCCGCAACTGAATGGACGTCGCCCGGGCGCCATCTCCTGGATGACGCCTCAGGAGCGGGTCACGCTGCGATGTGCGTCGCCACCGCCTCGAGGACGGGGGCGAGATCCGCGGCGTCGATCAACGCGTCGGGCCGGAACGGGAGCCGCGCGAGCCGTTCGACACCGCTGGCCCAGATGGTGCGCTCCTCGGGTGCCGGAGCGTGCAGTTCCGTCTTCTCGCCGCAGCAGGGGCACTCGAAGTACGCCATGTTCTCCACCCCGCCCAGCACCGGCGTTCGCACCTCGCGGAGCGTGCCGAGGGCCCGACCGGTGTCCAGGTGGGAGACCTCGGCCGGTGTCACCACCAGGATGGTTCCCACCCTTCCGGCACCGGAAAGCACGCCCTGCTGCGTGAAGCTGATGCCGGGCGGCAGATCCACGACGAGGGCCTCGACATCGCCCCAGTTCGTTTCCTTGATCAACCGGCCGAGCATGAGGTCGTTCAGGTCCGACCCGAGCGCGAGCGCCTGGTTGCCTGCCATGAGGAAGCCTGCGGAGGCGACCTTGAGGTCGCCCACCTCCATTACTTCCAGCCCGGAGCCGACCTGGCCGCCGCGCGTCCACCGCGCGAGGGTGATCGACTGGGCTGGCACGTCGCGGCGCAGGCCGAGCATGCGCGGCACGTCGGGGCCGGCGATGTCGGCGTCGACCAATCCGACCTTGCGGCCGGATCGAGCCAGCTCACGTCCGATCGCGACCGCGACACTCGACTTTCCCACACCCCCCTTGCCGCTGGCGACGGCGATGATCGGCAGTTGCGCCGGCGATTGCCGGGAGAAACCGGGAACGTCCATCCAGCAACCGTACTGATGCGCACGCGACAGCGGAGACCGGCGATTCACGCCCACAGGTGAAGTGGCGATGACGCGTCAGAGCTCGGCGGCCGGCTGCGGCGAGACACCTTCCGGACTTCAGTCATGCCTCACTCCGCCGTGCAGGCGGCGCACCCGTCGACTCGGCGCACGTCATCCGAGCCGAGCAACCACAACTCGTCGTCACGCGAATCCAACAACTCCTCCAGGCCACTGCCTGACCTCGAACGCCGCTGCCCACGCCAAGTTCCGGCAACCAGACCGGACGCGGCCCCACCGCCGGTCACCCTGCCGGTCGGACCCGCTCATCGGCACGGCCGCGCGCACAGCGGCATGAGCGCGCGTTGCTACGCCCAAGTTCGGGCTGCCCCTGGCGACCGGTAGCGTTCCACCGTGATCCGTGGAGTGGTGTTCTTTGATGTCGACGGGACGCTGACGCCGACCAGCAGCGGGCAGCACCTGGCGGAGTTCCTCGGCTATACCAAGGTCATTCAAGAGGTGCAGGCCGGCTACGGCGCCGGGACCCTGAGCAGCCAGGAGGCGGCGGTCCTCGAAGCTCGTGGCTGGGCAACACGGACGCCCATGGAGGTGCGTGGGTTCCTGAAGTCGCTGCCGCTGGTGGCTGGCATTTCCGAGGCGGTTCTGTGGTGCCGTCGGCGTGGGCTGGCGCCCGTCCTGGCCACGCTGGCGTGGGACGTCGTGGGTGCCTATCTGTGCGACCGCTTAAGACACCCAAGACGCCCGGTCAGCGGCATGTCCGTGCGGTTGCTGGAATACGTCCTGCGGATCGAAGTCCGACCCGAGTCCGGACATCCTTGTGTTTACCACCCGGCGTGGGTCCTTGTTAGGTGACTGGTCCTGGCCGTTCCGACAGGCTGGGGTGAGCCCGACGCACGCTGGGGGTGCGCCGTGCGTCGCACCGGCAATGGCCAAGCCAGGGTGAGGCCTCCGTTCAGCGGTAGCGCGTACCACCGGCTAGCGAACTCATTCAGACGGGCAAGGATGCCTTCCACCAGGGGTGACTCGAGCAATCCGGGCTGCGCTCGTGACGTCCAATCCGGTAGCGCAGAACGATGGCCGGCCCGGACCTCCCACAATGGCTGGCAGAGGGAGGCGAGGGTCTCGGAGCGGCTCATGTCGGCGTGCTCGTCCGGGCGTGGCGTCCTCTTCTTCTCACGGCGCGCCTGTCGGCGCCGCTGTACGGGGTCTGCGGGCCAGAAGATGTTGTTTCGGCCTGCGGCGATCTGGCCAAACACACCCCAGGCCAGCTGCGCCTCCGCCTCCACCAGAAAGTGCACTGCGTCATGTGGTAGGTAGTCGTCGTAGCCAGGTCCGTGGCGTGGTGCCAGCTCCGGGCCGTTCTCCCTGATGACGGTCATCCTGTAGCGCCGGCCCGGCAGCTTACTGAACGTGACGTCCATGCGGAGGAACGCTACTGTCGAGCCGGTCGAGTTGCACATGGATTTCTCGCGGGGCCAGACCACTACTCGCGCGGGGAACCTGCCGGCGTCGCACATCGGCAGGGCCAGGTGTCCACCGCCCACTACTCGTAACGTACGGTGATGCTCGATCCGCGGCAGATGAGGATGCCTTTGGGTGGGCGGTGTCGGCCAGACCGACGTGGCACCTGGCCAACTCACTCCCGAAACTGAGCTGTCCCGCTCGATGCCTTGGCTCAGTTCACCGGCCGAGTTGACGTTCGAGCTCCTGGAACAGGTCGGTGATCTCGTCGGGACTCATCCCATCGGGCACCGATCGGGTGCCGTCGGCGAGCTCAAGCAGCGCCGCGCGCGCCGTCGCAAACTCGTCAGACGTGACATTCAGGATGTGCCAGGAGGCGCCAGACGCCGGCTCGGGCTGGCTGCGCAGCCGTCCCGCGAAGCCCAGGGCCTCCTCGGAGCTTGTGCCGGTTCGTATGTTCCACTCATCGTCTCCCAGGACGTCCACGGCACGTTCGATCTGGTAGCCGGTCGGGTTGAGACGTATCACGGTGCGGGCAATCGGCACGTTGTCCAAGCCGACGCGGCGCTCACCCAACATGAACTGGATGTTCTGCCGCTGCCAGCCCTTGGCCAGCTTCATGGCCTTTGCGCCGTCGGCGCTGACTTGTAGATGTCAGCGCCCGCGAGGCCGAGAACTGCCACGACCGCGCGTTCGTCGCGCTCGACGGGATGCATCAGAGCCGTCCGTCCCAGCGCGTCGTCTGCATCGACGTCAGCACCTGCTGCTATCAGAACGTCTACGGCGGCGTGGTCGCCGCGACGGGCTGCCAGGACCAGGACGGGGGTACCATCCGAACGGTGCTGGTTCGGTGTTCACCGACACGGTCGACGGCGAGCAGCTCAGCGCCGCCCGTTTCGTCGTCGACCAGCGAGTTGTCGACCAGCCATTCAACCGCCCGCCGCGTTGCGCGCACGTCGCGGAAGGCGTACCAGGCTGTCAGTAGGTGCGGATACGCCTCGTGCAGCTCGCTCTTGAACCGGCGGAAGGCCCCTTGCCCCGGATAGCCCGCGCCAGTCTGCGGCCGGCCGCCGCGTCACTGATCCCCTCGGCGAAGTCGGCCATGTCCTGATACCAGACGTAAAACGGCAGCGGGTCGATGCCGACCAGGTCAAGGTCCTCAAGGTCGACGGGCGTGCGCCCGTCGATGCCGCCGTCCGTCGTCCAGACCGCGATCTCACCGGTCTGCGGGTTGATCAGCCATCGGTGCTCGTAGTCGGTCTGGTCCTCGAGCGTGGTGGCGATCTCCTCCAGGTCTAACCTGCTCAGGTCAAACATCCGGCCACCATAATCCCGCTTCCATCCGCGCTTCGACCAGCGAGAGCGCGACCAGCGGCAGAAGCGGGCGTTCGGTCAGCGACCTCAACGGCGCGCCGTGAGGGGCACGAGGATCAGGACGGCAACGCCAAGTGTGGTGGCGCCGACAGCCCACCACCAGAAGAATCCCGAAAAGACCGAGGCGATCAGGAGTCCCATGCCGAGGCCGGCCAGCAGGCCGAGTCCGAACAAGGCCCGTGGGGGCAGGGCGAGGGACGGCAGGCGCCGTACCACGAGCACTTCCAGCCAGGTACCGCCCAACGCCAGCAGTGCCGCGCCGACCCCGTCTACGGCGGATAGTCCGTGACCTTCGCTGATCGGCACGAGGACTCGGCCCTCGTCACCGGCGGGGACGAAGAGGATGAGCACGCCGACGACGATGAGCAGAGCGGTGACTGCTACCTGGGTTCGTGGCGCACCCCCGACATCGTGAGACATCGCTCCAGTCTCCGTCATCCGCCATGGGATCGGCAGGAGCCGAATCGCCGAACATCGAGAAGGCCTGCGGTAATCGCCGCGTCGTGAGCCCGCCTTCCTCGCCTGACCCGGCGCGATCCCCGGCACCGACCAGCGGCAGATCCGGAACTGAGTAGCCGTAGTAGGGCCAGGAAGGCTATCCGCTGCGCGGGTGCAACCCAGATGCCGGATAGCTGTCTGCCGTGGTGGACCATGGTCCTTCACTCGGCAGGTTCCCGACGCTTCGGGCGGCCATCGCTGTCACGCTGGGCGACGCGCGACTTGCGGCGATGCCGTGCCATACTGCGGCGCGTGCACGCAACCGGTGAAGTGCAGATGACGTACGGCCTGCTACGGCGGATGAGCCAAGACGCACAGGGCCGCCGGCAACGCGTCATACGGACGCTCCTGCTCGCCCTCGCGGCACTGGCTGTGCTGCTCACGACACTGACCGGGTTCAGCGGTCGGCTGCTCTACCTCGTGCTGGTGTTGTGTGCCGCGTTCGCCGTGACCGAACTCCTTCCGGTACTGAGTTGGTTGCTGCAGCGCAGCCTCTTCGTCGAGCCGTTCCGGTACGAGGTGAGCACGTCGGGCGTCCACATCCAGACCGCGAGCAGCCAAACACAAATCGACTGGTCCGGTATCACCCGGATTCGGCGGCGACGGCACACCTGGCTGCTGAAGTACGGCATGAGCCAAATCCCGGTGCCGCGGGCGGCGTTCTCGTCCGAGGATCAACGGATCGTGGATGACTTCATTGTCAGGCGCCCCGAGTTCGCCGGGTGACCGTCCCCAACGCGACCAGCCCGAGCAGCGCGACCGCCGAGGTGCAGCACGTCGACAGCGTCCCCCGCGCGCAGCAGCCGACAGCTCGGCTACGGTCAGTAACGCGTACGGTACACGCGCAAGCACGGATTGCGGCATGTCCGTGCGTGGCGGTGGACATGTAAAGACGGTGATGACCTTTCGTCTCGCTGACCACGCCGCCGTGCGATGGGTGCGGTCGGCCAGCGTCCCGGCCTCGTGACCGGGAATCCGTTGTTGCTGGTACCGGTTGGGTTCAGTCCGTCATCGAGCGGCCGAGTACGTGCTTGGTCCGGTTGCGTAGAGCGTCGAGTTCGGTGGAGTTGCCTCTCACCTCGGTGATGAGCTCAACGGCGGCCAGCAGGTACTCAAGGGCGATGATGTGCTCGTCGAAGGGAGCGTCGACCTCGAACCGGTCGAGCAGAACCGCGAAGTCGGCCAGTACGGCCTCGGCACGGGTCGCGGCCCGGTCGGGATCGCCGTTTCGCTGGATGCAGCGGGCTGAGTCGATCATCGCTCGTCCGACGAAGGCGTGGCATTGGCCTAGCAGGCGGGTGACGATGCGTCCCACCAGTGCGAGGCCACGCTCCTCGAGTTCCGGGTCGGGCTGGGCAGCGAACGTCGGGGTGACCTGGCGAGCAGCTGCAGCGAGGGCGACACCGTCGACCCACTCCTGGGAACCCTCCGGGGCGCAAGGCTGCTGCCCCAACCGGGCGATGCACGCTTCGGCGGCGACCGATAGTGACGTCGCTGCTTCCAGGAGGAGGTAAAAGCGCGTCCGATCCGGCTCCTGGGACGCGACTGCCAAGCGTGCGACCTCGAGCGCTACGGCGACGTCTTCGGTGCCGTGCGTGGGCTGGCCACGCCTCGCGCGCTCCAGCAGAGCCTGCGCCGACGCCTGCTGCTCCGGCAATAACCCACGAGCATCATCGCCGACGGGCAGTCCGAGTTCGAGCCGGTAGGAGGTCCACGCCAACGGGTCTTTGACCGGGTCCGGCTCGTTGGCAGGGTTGCCGGACGCGGCACGAACGATTCCACCCTCGACACGGTCCATCGCCAGCCGTGCATCATCGAACGGCAGCGCGAACCGCTCGGTCAGGACGGCAAGGACATTGCGACGGGGCGTTCCCTCTTCGTCGGCCGCCCGTAGATACGCGACAAGAGCGCGCACCGAGGTTCCGCGAGCAAGGCGCACACTCAGGTCGTCTGTCCACTCCACGGCACGGGGATGCCCGTCCCGACCTCGAACCACAAACGAGCCCGTCAGCTGCTCCGCGACCCGGCGTGCCGCCTTCTCGCCGACCCGCTGTCGGATCAGGCCCTCCTTGGCCACGCCACGGACGGTTGCGATAATCCTCCCGCCATCTTCCGACAGCGCCACCGTGACGACGGCAGGGTTCAGGTTCATGGCACCGCTGCCGATCATGGCCCGCAACCCGGTGGTCCGGGTACCCAGTGCCTCCAAGGTCCGGGCGACCAGGTCGGTGATTGTCGGCAACGGCGGCCGCAGTTCCACGGTGGTCTCGAAGATGTCGGCTCGCATCCACCTGGCTGCCCGGCGAGCGCCTCGCCCAGCGCCCCGGTTCACCCTGTCGCCTACCACGCCGAGGCCGGCGACCAGTAGGTCACTCTCCTCTGGGGTCAGCTCCACCGCCATAGTGGATCATCGTCGGCGCACGATGACAATCCCAGGACTCTGGGCTTTCGCGGATGCCTCCGGCCGTTCGGTCGCTGATGCGAGGAAGCAGAAACCGCCAGGGACCCGCCACATCTCCCGCCGACGCGACAAGCGCTCTCTCAGCCGCATCCGCTCATTGGCAGATCAGCGCATGCTCAGCGGCAGATCCGGATGTCGGCCGAGCGGGTCCTGATACGGTCGCCTCCCGCATAGATCACCGTTACGTTGTGCCAGGTCGCCTGTGATCCACATCGCTGTCGGCGGGAGCACAGCATGAGTGTGGCCAGCCCTAGGGTCGGAGCGTGAGCGTCAACGAGGACTCCTCTGGTCAGCTTCTACTGCCTGGCTCCGCGATCGCAGGCGACAGCGGCGAACCAACCAGCGACCTGACGGCAGTCCGGGAAGCTGTCCGACGGCAGGCCCAGCGGGTGACCTACGGCATCGAGGACATGGCGGCCTACCTGTCCCAGCAGGTGACGGATGAGTCGCATCGGGAGGTAACCGGTCCCCTGCTGGCTGGCACCGGCGCGAGCGGTGTCGTGCGGCACCGAGGTCGGGTGGTCGCCGAATGGGGCGACGCGGCGATCCCGGAGATGCTGTTCAGCGGCACCAAGAGCGTCGTTGCCACCGTGGCGGGAGTGGCCTTCGACCGAGGACTGCTTGCCCCGGATGCGCTGGTGTCGGCGACGATCCGTCATCCGCTCGTCGATCGCCTTGCAATCGAGGGCATCACGTGGCAGCACCTGTTGCAGCAGACCAGCGGGTGGAACGGTGAGCTGTGGGGGAAGCCGACGGAGGTGGACGCGCAGAGCCGCCGGGAGGGCTTCGAGCGCGAAGGAGCGCCCGGCACCGGGTGGGCCTACAACGACGTACGGGTGAACCTGCTCTGCCTTGCCTTGACGGTGCTGTTCCGCCGACCGCTGCCTGACGTGCTCCGCGAGGACGTGCTCGAACCACTCGGTGCCTCCTCGTCCTGGTCCTGGCACGGCTACACCGACTCGGTCATCGACATCGACGGGATGCCTACGCCGGTGGTCAGCGGCGGGGCGCACTGGGGCGGCGGTCTGTGGATCTCCGCGAGGGATCTGGCTCTGCTTGGTGAGCTGTACCGGCACCGGGGCGAGTGGCGGGACCGGCGGCTACTCAGCGAAGAGTGGATCGACCGTGCCTGGAGTCCCTGCGACCTGAACCCCGACTACGGCTACCTCTGGTGGCGCAACGACTCCCAGCGGGTACAGCCCGACGCTCCGGGCAGCGGACGTTGCGCCCGCGGCAACGGCGGCCGTCACCTGCTCTGGATCGACCCCGCCCGAGACCTGGTCATCGCCTCGCACTGGGGCGACGAGGTCCGCGACTTGATTACCGAGGTCTCGGCCGCCATCCCGACGATCCCCGCCCGTACTGGCTCATGACGCCAGAGACGCGGTTCCAATCACCTACTCCAGATGCCCGTTAACTTGCCGCCCAGTGACGCCGGTAACGCTGACATGGGGCTGACTGACAGGAGTGCCATGGACCGGACGCGGGAGTTGGAGAGTCTGTCGGAGCACTTCGCCCTGGCACCCGCCATCTTCACCACCTCGCCGCTGTACCAGGCGTTGTGCACAGCTGTTGCGGCCGACCAGCCAACACTGGAGATGCTGCTCGAACGACGCTCCGGGCAGCAGGCGTCGTTCCTGCTCTTCGGGGCAGCCCACTACCTCCTGCTGGACGGTGTCCACCACGATCTGCGTCACTTCTACCCCTCGGTCGTCGGTCCCGATGCCGCCGCACCAGAGTCGGCAGGACCGGTCTTCGTCGACTTCTGTCGTGCGTTTCACCGCGACCTTGAGGGAATGATCCATACCCGTCTCGTGCAGTCGAACGTTGTGCGTAGAGCTGCCGGTCTCCGCTTCGCGCTGGCGGCGCTCAGACACCAATGTGACGGCCCCGTGCATCTGATCGAGGTGGGCGCAAGTGCGGGCATCCACCTCCACGTGGACCGATACCGCTACCTGATCGGCGGACACTCGTTCGGGCGGCAGGAATCTCCGGTCACCATCGAGAGCCGCTGGCTGGGCACCGAACAGCCACCGAACCTAGACGACATCCCGCTGATCGCCACCAGGGTCGGCGTTGACCTGAACCCAGTGGATGTCACAAGCATTCAGAATCGGCGCTGGCTCAGGGCGCTGGTCTGGCCCGAGGACCACGCAGGAGCGGGGCTTCTTGACGCCGCCCTCGAACAGCTGGCGGGGGACCCGCCGGAGATCATCGCCGGCGACGCCATCGACGTCTGTTCGCCCCTCGGCCGAAGCCTGCCGCCCGGCGAGCCGCGTGTTGTATTCCATGCCGCGACACGAATGCATGTGCCCACCCATCGGCGAGCCGCTTTCGATGAAGCAATCGACTCGATCGGCGACGACGGGCCCCTGTACCACGTCTGGCAGGAGCCGCCGTCGGCACAGCACCACGGCGAGCTGGCGGACGATCGGGGAGTGATCGCGTTTCACGGGCCGGGCGACAGCAAGCCGACGTCGTTGGTACAGGTCGACGGACACCTGAACTGGCTGGCGCCCCTGCAGGACACGTAGGTCATAGGCATCGGAGATCGCTACCGTCCCGGGTCGGCAGTGCGCGGGGCTCGGGAGCGTGTCCCCTCGGCAGTGCCCTCCGTGGACTGATATGCGACAGTCGTCCGGCAACTGATTTGCGACACCCTCAGCGCGCTGATCGCGGCAGAAGCGGATGTCGGGCAGGACCACGATCTGCTCGTGCACGTGCGGCATGATGGGCGCTCATGGGCACCATCGACCCGTACACGACTATCGCGGAACCAACCTTCGTGGCACGGTTCCTTCTCAATCCCAGCACGGACACCGAGGAGTCCGTAGCCAATGTAGATGCCTTCGTCGATCTTCCTGACGGCTCCAGTTGGGCGTTGACCATCTTCACCGTCGAGGAGGTCCGCCGCCTGCTTACGAGATGGAGGGAGACCGGTGAAGTCGCGAACGGCAGTTACTTCTGGGCCGTTGACCAGCTGATCGTGCCGGAACCGGGCGTGCCAGCCATGACCACAGCGATCCGAGAACTCGTTCGCAGCGGGGAGATCGCAAGCGTCGGCGTCCGATGCGAGGGTCTGGACTGAAGCCCCCTGGGGTATGCACTAGGGATAATGGTTCAGGATGGGTGCCGCGCACGGGTGGCGGCAGATCCGGATACCGAATCGCGGGCAGTGGCCGTGGCATCAAGCGACGCAGAACTCGTTGCCCTCGGGGTCCTGCATGACGACGTGGCCGAGCACGTCGCCGTACCACTCCTCGCGGATCACCGTCGCGCCAGCGGCGACCAACTCGGGGCCTTTCTGCCGGATCAGTCGGGCGCGCTCGACCATGTCCCAGGGACCTGGACCGGCCACCCGGACATCGATATGCATGCGGTTCTTGCTGGACTTGCCCTCGACTTCACACTGGAAGAATCGGACATCTTTCCCGAAGTGCATAGGGCGACCTCGACAAACCAAGAACCGAACCAGCTTCAAATTCCGGCCAACGTCAGCACGTGATCGAATCCGCGAAGCTGGGCTGGCGAACTCACCATCGGCAGTACCAGGGCCGGTATCCCGGCGGTCACGGAACCGCCGTCGCCGCTGGGATGGTCACCGACCATCAGCGTTCGATCTGGCTGTGCCGCCAGGGCATCGAGTGCGGTGCGCCAGATCCGTACATCGGGTTTGACGAAGCCGACCTCGTAGGAAAGAACGAATGCATCGATGTAGCGGTCAAGCCCGTGCCTCGCAAAGCATTTGCGAATGTCCCAGCCGACGTTACTGACCACGCCAAGGCGAATATCGCGGGCACTCAGTGCGGCGAGAGTGGACGACGTGTCCGCGTACGGCTCGAGCGCTTCGGCGTGCGTTTCGTGCAGCGCTCGCGCAAACGGCAAGTCCACCCCACGGATTTGCTGCAGGACAGCCAGAATCGCCCGGTCCCACACCTGTGGGTCCAAGTCCCGGGCGATGTGAGCAGGGTCCGTAGCCGTCGTCCGCAACAACTCAGCGAAATCCGAGGCGATGCGCTGCGCCTCGCCGACGGCCACCTCCCGGCCGACCAAGGCCGCCGCGCTGCCGATCCAGCGGTTGGGGTCTCTGGCGAACAGGGTCCAAGCGAAATCGAACAGGACGGTTGTCACGGGTTTCGAAGGCACCAGGTCACCCTAGATCAGCGGGACGATTGACGTGGATCATGATGCCCCTGACTGCGCTCGACGCAGAACAGGTTGCCCTCCGGGTCGGCCCTGGTCACCCAACCGGGGCCGTTGGGGCGATGATCCTCGTACTCGGGTCGCGCCCGAGCCTATTCAGCCGCACGACCTCCTCATCGCGTGTCCCGTCGGTCGGCATGACATCGATATGCATTCGGCGACCGGTTCTTGATTCAGCGGCTTTCCCCTCGGGCACCTTCAGGAAACTAATGGCGGGGCCCGACCATCCGGGTCGACGATCGACGCGTTATCGGGCTCGTCGAAGCCAGATTCCTTGACATAGCCGAGGGCCAGCGCCCAGAAAGCGGCGATCCGCTGCGGATGGTCGGCATCGCATCCCAAGGTCCAAAAAGTCGCCATGACACCAACGTACGGGGGCTGCGACCCGCTGTCATCGGCATGCCGTCCGCTCATCGGCACGTCCGGATGCGTGCACCGTGAACTGGTTACCTTGCGTGACGAGCGCTACGCGGCAGAGCGCGTCTTGCTTCGGTCACTCGTGCACGCCGACGGAATGTCAGTGGCTTAGCCTTGGCACCTGGCGGAAAGATCTTGGCATGGCTTTGCACCAGAACGAGGTCCCGGTCGACGAGGGACTTGTCAGGTCGCTGCTGGATGAGCAGTGCCCGCAGTGGGCCGGTTTGTCGCTGTCAGCGGCGGGTGCAGGCACCGACAACATCATGTACCGGCTGGGCAGCGATCTACTCGTGAGGCTTCCGCGAACCGCTGACAAGGCGCGGTCCCTGCGCAAGGAGCAGGAATGGCTGCCCCGCCTGGCACCGCTGCTGACCTGTCCGGTGCCCGAGCCGCTGCACGCCGGAACGCCCACCACCGCGTACCCGCTGCCTTGGTCGATCTACCGATGGATCGACGGCGACGAAGCCCGGCCGGACATGGTCCAGGACTGGTCGGCCTTCGGCACCGATCTGGCGGCCGTCGTGCGGGAACTTCACGGTATCGATCTCATGGGGGCGACCCGCACGGGTGACCTCAGTTGGTACCGCGGGGGACATCTGCGGGCCTGCGACGAGTGGATCAGCAGGTGTCTTACGGACTGCAGGGCCACCGTCGGCGGGGAAATCGACGTCGAGACCCTGGAACGGTTGTGGCACGAAGCGCTCGCCCTGCCCGAACCTTCCGTACCTCATGTGTGGCTCCACGGCGATCTCAGGCCCACCAACCTCCTGGTACAGGACGGCAGGTTGCACGCGATCATCGACTTCGGCGGCCTGTCGATCGGCTTGCCCGACGCCGAGCATTCCACCGTCTGGGACCTGCCGCCCCAGGCGCGACACGCCTACTGGGACGCCGTCGGCCTCGACGACCTGACCTGGACGCGCGCCCGCGCCTGGGCCATCGCGGTCGGTGCCAGCGGCATCTCGTACTACTGGCACACCTACCCCACATTCCTCGCCGAATGCCGAAGCCGCCTCCAAGCGATCCTCACCGACGCCGCCACACGCTGAGCACGGTCGCACGCACACGCACTGTCATCGGCCAGATCCGCGCACACTCAGCGGCATGTGCGGGCACCTCGACGGCTCTATGGTGCCTGCTCCACAACCGTGTCGTCGAACGGCCATTGATCGGCGCCGAGATCGGCTCGGATGCTGCACCGGTACCTGAGCAGATCGATCCGGTCCGCGTCGTTCAGGTCCCGGTCCGGCTGTCTCGACGGATCACCGTCGACGTTGTAGTGCAGGTGGCCCTCGGCGATGTAGTCGCGACGGAAATCCGTACTCCACTGGGAGTTGTGACCCCAACCATGGGATAGATCCACCGTTCTGCGGTTGCGTCGCCACCAGGCCCAGTACAGCGCCGAGCGTGCCGCCACCTCGGCGTCGAGATGGCGAGCGCCAGCCCGGATCGCCACGCCTGCTCGGGCCACCAGCAGGCTGCCGATGATCGCACCCGGTCAGAACTCGCCAATAACGCTCGGCGGCTCGTCGGCGTCGTCGCTGACCTGTGCCGAGACGATCTCGTGGAAAAACGGATGGAATGACGACTCGGCCAGCGGTGCCGCCCTGATCGCCACGCAGAACGCCGGCCATGCCGACGTGTCCGGGATGGTGCCCCGCCACCACGGCTTGCCGCTGGACCAGTCCCAACAGCTGCGGATCGGGGTTGTCCGGTTGAAGCGCCGACACCAGCACGTCGACGACGCGACTGAACGCGTACAGCCCTTCCAGGGCGCTGTAGTGGTGGTGTGGGCTTTCGGACTCGCGGTTTTCTTCTTCCTCTTCGGGCTCCTTGGCGGGGCGCACGGCGGGAACAGCAACAGCGTGTACGACATGGTGTACGCGCCGCTGGGTGAGGGGCAGTCGGTGCGCGGCTCGCTGGCTCATCCGTTCGCCTGGTTCACCGTGCTCGCCATGGCGGTGGCCTGGTTGGCCCCCCTGTTCGCTGCGCTTTCTGCCTGGCGGGGGTGGCGTGCGCTGAAGGGCGAGGGGGAGCAGGCACTGCGGGATCGGATCCGGGCCGGCAGCGTCGCGGCTTTTGTCATTGTGGTGTCCTACCTGACGCCGGTCGGCTGGACGTTGGTCTACGGGCTAACACGCTGGACGATCATGAACATCTGGGGCGAGGGCCCGGACGCGGCACAGTTGGGCTAGGCCGAGTGCTAAGCCGACGGACTCATCTCGGCACGTCCGGATGCGGGCACCCGCGAGCCGGTTACCGTTACCTCCAGTGACGAGCGCTTTGCGGCAGATCCGTGCATCCGTCGACGCTCGGTGGAGGTACACCAAGCGGCTACCCACCTTGTCGTGGCTGTTCGGGCGCAAGACCGGCGGGACGCGCATGTAACCGTTTCGGCCGACGGGTTCAGGAGCTCTCGCGATCCTCCAGCCCGACCGCGTCGCGTAGCTCGGTTACCGCGTCGTGCAGTCCCCGGCGATCGTGGATGTCGGCGGTATGGGTCATCAGTACCGCGACCGCCTCGGCCAGGGCGTTGAGCTTGTCCTGGGTCGACTGGTCGTTGCGGGTCTGGGTGTTCTGCAGGAGTGCCACCAGCAGGAAGGTGACGATGGTGGTCGCGGTGTTGATGATGAGCTGCCAGGTGTCGATGTTCTGGATCACCAGGATCGACGGCGCCCAGATCAGCACCAGCAGCAGGCAGGCGGCGAAGAACCAGGCCCGTGAGACGAAGTGCGCAGCATGGGTGGCGAATTTGTCGAAGAACGACAGCTGGGGCGTGACATCGCTGGGCATGTGGGGTGCCCGCCGCTGATTGGGCGCGACAGGTTGGCTGGTACTCATATGCCTGCTGGTACCCGAGCATGGGCCGCCGCGAAACGGCGCCTGTGAGTAGTTCGGAGTGGCGTGGTGAAGCAGATTTCGTCACCTGCGCCGTCGGCGGTGGTTTTGTTCGTCACTCACGGGCGGCAGACCCGAGATCATCAAGACGGCGATCCGGGGCGAGTTCATTGATTTACCCGGCAAGGACCTGTCTGCACTGACTGCCGCAGGGGGCAGTGATACGCGCACAGGGGTTGACAACCCTGGTTGTCGGGCGGACTCTGAAGTGTGAGGCCATTGAGGAGGGCGTGGTCATGCGGGATCTGACACCTGATGAGCGGCAGGAAATGCGGTGGCGGTTGAGGACGATCGCCATCGGTTGGGCACAGCGGCTCGAGGAGCCCGAACTGGATGCCGGGCGTAGGGCGGACCCCGAGCCGAGCCACCCGGAGCGGATGCGGACTCATCTCGCGCGCATGGCAGTTGGCGAGCAGATGCGGAGCCTGCTCGCCGACGTCGTTTCGGCAAGCGCGGAGGAAGCGGTGCAGTACGGTGCCGGCTACCCCGAGCTTGGTGCGGCGGTGGGCGCCAGCCGGCAGGCGGCGCGTAAGCGGTGGGCCAACCTGCCGATCGCGAAGAGGCGTGCTGGCGAGTGGCAGCAACCGCCAGGGGGTATGGGCTGGGCCGCCGAGGTAACTCTCAAGTTTCCGGGCCCGGGAGGAGGAGCCTGAGGCATCTCGTCTGCTGATCTGGGCGGCAACCTTACTCGCGCTGCGCCGTTAGCCGAACCTTCGACTTCCCGATCAACCCGCGCACCGGCTGCATTGATGCGAACATCTACCTGGGTGGGGGCCACAACCCGGTCGACATCACCCGCATGGAGTTCGGTGCTTGCCCATTCGCAGTACATCGACGTTTGTGCTGCACGCCGCGTTCGACTTCACCCAGGAAAGGCGTCGAGATCGCGAACAGGTCAGGGGCCGTGCACGCCAACCTCCACTTCGAGCAGCTCGACTGACCGGTGCGGGTCGGTGGCCGCGATGGGGGTGAGTCCTACTCGGTCGGTGTGGTGGGCGATTGGGCGTCGGCGAGGATCGGTGGAAGTCGGCGCAGTGCTCGATTGGCTCGTCGGGCGAGCGGTAGGGCCATCATCAGGACGGCGATGACTTCCGTTGCTGCGATTGTGACGAGTGTGGTGCGTTGTGCCTGGTCGATGTAGTCAGGCAGGGTGACGATTCGTAGGGCGAGGGTGGCCGCGGCGAGCAGGGTGAGCGCCAGTGACCATGGCAACGTGCGAGCCGGCTGCCTGGGTAGCCGCCCGGCCAGATGGACCGCGATGGCGGCGGCGACTATGGCGCAGGACAGGCCAGGCCAGTCCAGCAGCCTCGGTGCCTGGCTGGTGGCCTGGATGGCGAACAGCGGCAGGGGAACGAGCAGGATGCCGATCGGTATCGCGAGGAGCCAGGGGCGGCGCGGCACCGGTGGGGCGTCGCGGTGAAACACCGCCATGGCGAGTAGCAGGACGACGTCGGTGAGCCGTAGCGCCCAGGGCGTCACGGATGGCGGTACGTCACTGGCGGCCTGCTCCACGGCGGTGGTGACGGCGGGGGGCACGATGGCGAGCAGGGCGACGGCCTGGGCCACGCGGCGGTGTCCGAGGACGAGCGCGATGTAGGCCGGCAGCCAGGCGTAGCCGGCCAGGTTCCACGCGGTGTGCCAGATACTCCCCGACGGCGTGAGCGCCCACGCGGGTGCGGGCGCCGGCAACCAGGCGATCTTCCCGGACAGCCACAGTGCGACGGCGACGCTGGCGGTGACCATGACGGCGTGGGTCAGCATCGCCATCAGGGTCGCCAATCGCACGGCTTGTCCCCAGGCGTAAGAACGGGCTGGCGCGTCGGGGCCCCCGAGACGCAACCGGACAGCCAGGGACACGATGCTGGCGACCTCCGCCAGGCTCGGCCGGCCGTAGTCTGCGACGTACGCGGCGGTTTCCGGGTCGTCGTTGTCCATGCTGTCCAAGAAAGCGGCGACCATGTCGTCTTCCCATCGCCGCCGATAGGTGGCGGGCAGCAGCCGAAGCACGAGGCGGTAGCGCTCTTCGAGCCGGCTCATGACGGCGCCGGCCCCGTGATCGGGTTCCGCTGGCTACCTAGCCGGGTCGAGGCGAGACGCGCGTTCGCGGCCAGCCGTTGCGCCTCTGCGGCGAGGGCGTCGCGGCCCCGCTCAGTCAATCGGTAGTACCGGCGTAACCGCCCTTGCCATGCCTCCTCGCGGTCCAGCTCGACCAAGCCGTCGCCGACGAGCCGGTCCAGAGCCCCGTACAGGGAGCCGATCTTCAGCTGCACCCGCCCTCGCGACAGCTCTGCCACGTCCGCGACGATCCCGTAGCCGTGGCGTGGAGCGTCGACCAGCGCGGTGAGGATGAAGAAGGCCGGTTCAGTCATCACCCGAGAACTCATCCACCGAATATAGTGGAAGACAAGATATAATGCGAGCCGGGAGCTCGATGGCCAGCCGGTTTCATCAGGCGTCTCAGACCCGCCGGAGTCGACGAGACAAGGAGTCGTCATGGGCGACGGTGACGCAGCAGACGCCGCAGACCTCGGCGGGCCGAACTTCGCTCCTGCGATACCCACGGCGGAGAGCAGTGTCGTTGGCGCCCCACCCACCAACCGGGCCATCGTCCTCGCCCCGGATTCAGCGGTCACGTCGTCCTACTCCGGGCCCCGCAGCGTGTTCAGGCGCTGCCGGTCGCCGCAAGCAGCGGCCCCGGCGGCGGAGCGCGCCCGCTCCCGTGGCCCGAACGGCGCGGGGAGGACTCGCCGATAGCGCACCACGATCATGCGTAGCCGCGCACTGGACAACGATTAAGCATCCGCATGTCGGCAAGACCGAGCACCCTCTTGATCGACGGACTGTGACGCTGTGTGACGCGCGGTCAGCGGCAGATCCGCGCGGGTGATGTTGTTGTTCGTTGGCGGGCAGCCCGTCGTTTCAGCGCCGCAGTCTTCGGTCAAGCGGTCGGTACCCAGAATCGCAGCTTCCCGCCGCGTTGATCCTCAAAGATGCCGCCGTTGGCCTCGATCACCTTGCGGGATGCGATGTTGTCTACGTCGCACGTCACCAACGCGGACTCGATGCCCAGGCCGTACGCCATCGGCAACGCGGCGCGCAGCATCGCGGTGGCATGGCCCCGACGCCGCGCCGATGGCCGCACGTCGTAGCCAATGTGGCCGCCGGCCTCTCGCAGGTGCGGGGTCAAGCGATGCCGGATCGCGAGGCGGCCGAGGTAGTCGTCGTCCTGGATCCACCACAGCGTGGTCGATGGCACGTAGCCGTCAGGTCGGGGTGAATCCTCCAGGGCCTGGGACCGCAACCAGTCGACGTACGCGGCGAAGCCCTCAAGTGCCGCCCAGCGGTGCCCAAAATCCCGCAGCTCAGCCCCGATCATGGTGTCATCTCCGGAGCTACCGCGTCCCTCAGCGCGGAACTCGGCCATGGCGGCAACGAACGATCGATGCACTCGGACGATGGGCGGGCTCAGCTCGGGCATAGCGACATTGGTACCGAATCGACCATGTCTGCGCATCCTCAATTCGGCAGATCCGCATGCCGGCAGGTCGTTGCTGCTCGGCCCCGGTGGCGAGAGATCGTCACGGCAGGATCTTTGGGAGTTGGCGGGTGTGGCTGCCTCCGTTACCCGACAAGCGAGCGACCAGGCACAATGCGACGGATGGCTGCGATCTGATTGATCCAACCGCTCAGCCGAGAGATCCTCACGACGTCGCCGGTCTTCGGGGCTTGGATGATGAGTCCTTCGCCGAGGTACATGCCGACGTGACGTGGGTTGGTCACGTTGCCTTGGCTGCCCGGGATGAGGATGAGGTCGCCTGGGAGCAGGAGCGCCGGGTCGGCTACGGGCTTTCCGGCGTTGGCTTGGTCGGTGGTGATGCGGGGGACGGGGATGCCCGCTGCTCGGTACGCCGCCTGTATGAGCGATGAGCAGTCGCACTGCTTGTCCGGGTCGCCGGAGTGCGGGTCAGTGCATGATCCGCCGAAATGGTACGGGGTGCCGAGCTGGTTTACGGCCCAGAAAATGGCGGCCGTGACGGCGGGCGGCGTGTTGGCGGGGAGCGCGAACCCGTCCGGAAGGGCGGCGGGCGCATCGGTGGCGCAGTTCGGCAGGGTGGTGGTCAGCTGCTCCACCAGATGCAAGGCGTCGTCGGTCCACTTGGCGTACGCGTCGGGGAAGGCCGAGGCCTGGACCGCCTGCGCGGCCTGGGTGAGGGGCATCGACTCCCAGCCGGGAACGGTGAGGAGCTTGTCGAAGAATTCGCCCGCCTGGTAGGCGGGCTTGGACAGTTGCGCGAGGCTGCCCCATCCCTGGCTGGGGCGCTGCTGGAACACTCCGACGGAGTCGTGGTCGTTGCGGTCACCCAGGTGGGGCAGGTTGCGCAGGCCTGATTCCTGCATGGCGGTGGCGACGGCGATAACCCAGCCCCAGCGGGGTACGCCTTTGGCGACGCCCACGTCGATGATGGTCGCCGCCGTCTCCAACTGCTCGGTGTCCCACCCATCTCGGCCGGGCGGCTGCTCGGAGGGCGGCACGGCGGGCGCGACGACGATGCTGCATCCGCTGGAGCCACCGCCCGTGACCGCTGACAGCAGCAGCATGGGCAGTCCGAGGCAGGCCACGACGACGACGGTGACGACTCCGATGACTGTCTTGAGCAAGGTGTTTCCCCTTCCCTCGAACAAAAAGGGCCGGCCTCCGCGCGGACGCGCGGTCGGGGACGCTGGCGCGGGGAGGCGGGTTGCACGTGGTGGATGAGCGGCAGCAGTTCCCTGCGGGCGCTGCGGAGCAGCTCGGCGATCAGGTCGGCTGTCCCAACAGGAGATGGCTGACCTCGACCTCGATTGCGTAGCGCGGTTCCCGTGGCTGACCGGGATGGGGTCGGTGGTGGTGCCCTCGTTGACCTGCCGCGGGCCGGGCCCAAATTCGCTTTACCTGGCCACGGGCGACGCTGCACTGTGGCGCGACACCACGAGTTGCGGTGCCGGTATCCGCGGGGAGGCAGCGGCAGCAATGGAGATCTGTCCTACCACCGACCAGGACCTCGACGTCTTCGTCGACACACTCCATGCCGCGTTCGGGCGCTTCCCCGAAACCGCGACCGACGGTCGCGGGGTTTGGTGGTCGGCTATCGAGATGGACCGCAACCTGCTCGCCATGACGGCGGACGGGCGGCCCGTCGGCACCGCTGGTGCGTACTCCTTCGAGCTGACGCTGCCCGGTGAGATCACCGTCGCGGCCGCCGGGGTGAGCTTCGTCGGCGTACTGCCGTCGCACCGACGCCAGGGCGTGCTCAGCGCGATGATGCGGTATCAGCTCACCGACCTGCGGGCCCGAGGGCAGTTCCTCTCCGTGCTGCTGGCTTCCGAGGCGCCGATCTATGGCAGGTTCGGCTACGGACCGGCGACCTACACCCGGCGGCTGACGGTGCCGCGCCACCAGGCCGCCTTCGCCGTGCCCCGGGCGTCCGGAACGGCCGACGCCCCGGCGACCGGCTCGGTCGAGGTGCTGCGCCGTGCCGAGTGCGGCGAGATCCTGGAAGAGATCTATGACCGGTACCGCCGGGCACAGCCCGGCGCGCTATCGCGGCCGCGCCGCTGGTGGGCGTTGGGTGCGGGTCAGCCCCCGGTCGCTGCGGCGCCGCGCTACGTCGCCGTCCACCGTGACGACGACGGCCGCCCGGACGGGTACGCCACCTACTCGCTCGACGACTCCGACACGTTGACGGTCGACGAGACGATCGCTACCGACGACGTCGTCCTCACGGCGCTGGCCCGGTTCGTGCTCGAACACGACCTGGTCACCCAGGTCGTGTTCAAGCATTTCCCGCCCGAGCACCCGCTGCGCTGGCAGCTTGGGGACTTCCGCGCCGGCCAGGTCAGCCACGACACCGACTGGCTCTGGGTGCGGCTGCTGGACGTCCCGCGTGCGCTGACCGCGCGCGGCTGGTTCACCGACGGCGAACTCGTCCTCGACGTCGACGACCCGTTCCTCGGCGAGCACGGCCGCTACCTGCTGACGGTACGAGACAGCAAGGCCGATTGCGTCCCGACGGACCGGGAGCCCGACCTGTCCCTGGACGTGCGTGACCTCGGCTCGGTCTACCTGGGCGGCACCGCCCCGAGCACGCTCGTGCGCGCCGGACACATCCGGGCCCACCGCCCCGGCGCGGCAACCCGCGCTGACGCCCTCTTCCGCGTCGAGCGCGCCCCGCACTGCCTGCACTGGTTCTGACCGCGCGCTCGCCGCGGGAGTAGTAGCGAGCAGCGCGGTCGGCGGCGTCGATGCAGAACCACTCCCAGGGCGCGTCCCTTTCTCTGCGGGCCGGGGCGGCGGCACGGGGGACCGCCGCCCCGGCTGGTGGGGCAGTGGTGGTCAAACCTTCAGCAGGTCGAAGGCGGCCACCTTCAGGTCACCGGCGTTGCCGGTGATCACCCGGTTGGCGCGGGCGGTCTCGTTCTTGGCCGGTTGGTAGTGGTCGAGGTATTCGGTGATGGCCTGGTATCCGGCCCACCGGCTGCCGGTGATGGCTTTCTGGGTGTCGGCCTCGCGGATCAGGTACTTGAGGGTGCCGAGGCGCTGCTTGGCGTTGTTGCGGATCTGCTCGGACGCGTTGTCCTTGACCGGCCACACCTGCGCCACCACATTCTCGAACTCCCGCATGGTCAGCTCGGTCTGCAGCATCCGTTCGGCGGCCTTCTCGAAGGTCTCCATGTACTTCCACATCAGGCCCAGGGCCTCACGGGCCTGGCTGATCTGGGAGTTGACGTTGGAGGTGTGCCGGAACGTGTAGTGCCCGACCGAGTTGGCGAAGGCAGCGCGTTGCGTATTGGCGCACACCACCCGGATCGGGCTGGCGTCCACCCGCAGGGCTGCGGTGCCGTCGTGGGAGGTGGTGCCGATCAGGTAGAGGTCCAAGCGGTCCACGCCGGCGATCTCCATCGCCGTAGGCAGCTTCATGGTCACGAACACGCTCTTGCCGCGGCGCAGACTGCCGGCGGTCTCGAAGTGGGCGCCGCCCACCTCATCCACGAGGCGGTCCAGCATCTCAGCGCACTGCTCGTTCTGCACCACCGTGTAGTCGGTGCCGACGATGCCCAGGTACTCGGTGGCGCCGGTGACGGGGTTGCGGCGCACGGTCATCCGCTTGTCATCGGCGGGGACCTGCACCTCAACCCCATCGACGATGTCGATGCCGACGGTGCGGATGGTGCGCACACCCCAGTCGCCGAGCCGGGCGGCGGCCATGATCTCCTCGGCGCGCATGGTGTCCTGGGTGACGGTGCCCAGCTGGTGCCAGGCCGACAGGCGGGCGCTGGCGAAGGCGGTCGTTCCGTCCGCGAATGTCTCCAGTTCGTGCGGCACGGGCTTCTCCTCTTCAAACGGATGCGGGGGCCGAGCGCACGACTCGGCCCCCGCGAGGGACAGGGACTGGGGGATCAGGACTGCTCGGCGGTGTTGGCTTGCACCCGGTAGGCGAAGGTCAACGGCGTGTCCGAGACCAGGAGGATCCGGCCGGCGGCGGCGGCCTTGGTGCAGTTGTTGCGCACCGCCCCGGAACTGACGGTGCGGCCGAGTTGCCCGCCGATGGCGGTGGCGATGTCCTGCGGGGTCATCGCCTTGCCCGAATTGGCGGCAAGGACGTCGAGGGACAGCTTCTCCAGCTCGCCCCGGCCGAACGGTTGGCTGCCGTCGGCGTTGGGGGTCACGTCGCCGCGCCGGCCCACGCTGCGTGCGACGCCCGGCGTACGGGGGCCCGGGCGGGTGGGCAGGGTGACGACGTGAGTCTCGCCGTCCGGGCCGACAACGTGCAGTGTGCCGCCCGGCCGGATCAGCGACAGCACCGCTGCCGCGGTGCTCAGCGTGTTCGCTACGCCGCGGAGTACCTGGGCGCAGAGCGGGCAGCGGGGCGGTTGCAGGTTCGGGTCGACGTCGCTGGCCTTGGTCGGACCCGCGATCCACCGCTCGGGCAGGTCCGGCCGCCGTCGAGCGGCGTCCGCCTGCCCCATCGCGGTGAGCAGGCGGGCGGCGGTGACGTGACCGATGCCGCTCTCGGCCACGATCACGTCGAGGGTCGCGCCGTCGTCGCCGTAGTCAGCCAGTACGCCTTTGATGGCCATGACCTTGCGGTCACCGGGGCGCGTCGCCTGCACAACGGTGACTGGCCGACCCTCGCCGTTGTCGTTCGAGACCTTGTCGCCGATGTCAACCCTGTCGGTCTCCGCGTCGTCGGTCTCCTCGCCCGCGCCGTCGTTGCCCGGGTCGTCGGCCGGTTCGGTGTCGCCGGTGTCCGGCTCGTCGGCCGCGTCATCGGGTTCCGGGTCGGTGAGCTGCTCGGTCTCGTCCGCGCCGGCCGTATGCCCGTCATGATCGACGACTTCGGGCACGGCCTCTCGTGTCGGGGTCGCGAGGGTCCACTGGGTCGGCGTGCCTTCTGCGGAGTCGGCCCCGGTGTCCACCGCGACGACCAACCCGGCGTCGGCCAGCGTCTTTATCGCCTTGTCGGTGGTCGAGCGGGCCTTGCCCGACTTGCCGGCCAGTTCGTGGACGTTGCCCTGACCGAGATCCGTCAGCGCATCGAGGACGGCCTGCGTGGCAGGTGTCAGGGACAGGTTTTCCATCGGGTCCCCTCCTTGGGAACGTGGGGTTAGGAACGCCCGGCACGGTGTCGCGCCGGGCGGCGGTGCACCGGGTCGCGGGGCAGCGGCCAGCGGGCGCCCACAGCGGTGCGCTGCCCTGCTGGGTTGCTCGGTTGCGGTCCGGTGGTCTCGGGGCTGAGTGATGTGGCCGGAAGCGGTCAGTGCCGGAGCCGGTGAGCGCGGCGGCCGCCGACCGCAGGATGTAGGGCCGGCCTTCGGCAGGGCCGGGAGTAGATCCCGACGCCGGTCTGGGGCAGGCCCAGCTGCCAGAACGCAGCGGCGTGGTTGGGGGCGCGGCCGGTCTTCAGGGCGACCGGGTGACCGCTACCTGCCGAGGTCGGCGACTTCGGCCGGACTGAGCTGGGCAGGGGTGCGGCTGTGCCAGGCGTCGGAGTGGCGCAGATGCCACCAGCGCAGCAGCGACCGGCAGGCCGAGGCGAGGTCATCACACACCGGCAACGGGTACGCCATGCCGGCCTCCAACTGCAGATGCTGCGGGTCCGTGTACGCGGTCGGCGCCCACCCCTGGCCGGTTTCGGTGACCTCGCCGACGATCCGATCCGGGTAGGGGATGTCGAAAGCGGTTGCGGCCTCGGCGTCGGGCACCACCAGCCAGGTGCGCTGGTCCTTGAGCCGCAGCGTCGCCACACCCTGTGATGGGTCGCTGCGCTGCAGCAGCAGGTGCCGCTCGTCGCCGCCGCCGATGGGCCGGTGGTTGCGCCAGGCCCGGTAGGCGG
>NZ_JBSGJR010000002.1:0-49169 GCF_053605645.1 Micromonospora sp. NPDC003776 | reverse complement strand
GGCTGCTCAACGGCGGCCACGACACCCTCGCCCTGCTGGCCCGGCGGCTGCGCATGCCGTACGTCTTCGCGCCCGCCGCCGATCCGGTCCCGGCACCCAGACTTGGCGGTGGTTGAAGTTGATGCAGTACCACAACACCCCGGACTCCACCGTCGTGTACGGCGAGACGTACTGCGACCCGCTCGGGCGAGCTGCCGACAGCGTAGGTCCGTGACGCGGTGGGCCGCCCGTACACAGCGACCGCCTTGTTGCGGACCGCGCGGAGCGTGACCACCGAACCGCGGCCCGGCACCGCCGCGCCCGGAGGCACGGCCAGCCAGGCCAGGGTGCCGGTCGCCGAGCAGCTGCTCGCTGACGTCATCTCCCCGTACCACGATGTTGACCGTCAGGTCGGGCTGCACCCGCGCCGCGGGCATGCCAGCAGCCGAGCCGCTCGGTCGGGCTGACCCATCCGGTACCGACGGAGGAGACGACTGGGCGGCTGGCCAACCGCCCGATAAAACAGCTCCCAAAGGGTCCCGTTACGCAATCGTGACACCCCAGCCGGTCGGTCGACAGCTCGCAGGACCTGCGCAAAGACCTCGGCGCGGCGAAAGGGCGAAGCCTCGGAAACCCGTGTATTTGTACGGCCTGTTGACGGCAAAAAATGTCCTACACATGCTGTGTTGCGCCATGGCAGCCATGGACGGCCCCCTACACATCCCCGCGTGCGAGCACGAAGCGTTCGCACCCGAACCGCCTCGCAGACGTCCCATTCGGCCGGAGCGGGCTCCACGACCTCAGCAGGCGTCCAGGACCTCCGCGGCCCCACCGACCTGGCCGCCCGCAGCGGCATGTGCCCGGTTCATCGACGGGGCACGCACCAGAGACAGCAGGCACCACTGCCGTCGGGCAGGTATCGGCATCCCCGACAGCGAAGGAGATCGCGACTGATGACCAGCACCAAGAGCGGGTTGCACCGACGGACCCTGCTGGCCGGTGTCGCCGCCCTGGGAGCGGCGGCGGGCCTTCCCGCGGCTACCGCGCAGGCAGCGCCTGACTCCCCGGATGGCACGCCGACGGGGCGCTACCCGTCGAACTGGCCCGACCCCGAGCCGTATGGCGTCGCAGACACCCGCAAGGATCTGTGGCCGCGGGAGGACAACTCCTTCGTCCTGCCGCTCGAGTTGCGCCCGCGCGACGAGGAACTCGGCCGGGTCTGGATGCGCGACACCTACGTCAACTGCTTCAACGTTGCGGGCCGTCGGCTCTACATCGCCACCGGCACCACCCGCGTGCCCGGGCTCACCACGGCCACCCCGTGGAACGACGGGATCTTCGTGTGGACGGCGCCGTCCCTGCGCGGCCCATGGCGGCTGGCCGACACCACCGGCGTCCGCCGCGGCGCGGAGCGCGGCAAGGTGTGGTCGCCGGAGTTCGCCGGCGAGAACCGGCCCGGGCGCACGGTCGTCGCCCCGTGGCAGGAGTACTGGTACGACGACCAGTTCGGCAAGCGTGGCAACGTCTGGGCGCCGGAGGTGCACTACTTCCGCGGCACCTGGTACATCGTCGCGTGCATGGGCGATCGCGCGCGGAAGGTCGGCTCGTTCCTGCTGGTGAGCGAGGGCGGCGTCGAGGGACCGTACCGGCTCGCCGCCGGCAACCTCGACAAGCCCTTCGGCGATGCGCTCCCCGACGCGCCGTACATCGATCCCGGGGCGCGTTTCCACATCGACGGCGGCATGTACACCGAGGGCGACGACGCCTGGCTGGTGCTGCACAACAACCTGTACGCCAAGTTCCGGGACGACATGGAGGACATCGTCCCCACGGCCGACCTCCCGGCGTTCCAGCAACAGCCCTACACCCCTGAGCCCTACCTGGAAGGCGCGCACGTCTTCAAGTACGGCGGCAAGTACTACCTCGTGCACGCCGCCTGGGACCGCACCTCGACAGCCGCCGACGGCAGCACCCGCCACGCCTACGACCCGCCCGGCCCCGGCCGGACCCAGTACCAGTACGACGCGATCGCCGCCGTCGCCGACAGATTCGAGGGCCCGTACTCCCCCCGCTGGACCCTCGGCGTGGGCGCCGGCCACAACAACATCTTCGAGGACGCCGACGGCGGACTGTGGGCGACCTTCTTCCGCAACCCGAACTTCGGCTACTGGGCCGACCCGGCACGCGTCGACGACGCCGCAGTGCCCGGCGTCGTCCGCCTGGAGTGGACCGGCCCCCAGGGCAACCGCCTCTACGCCCGGCGCCAGAGCCGAGCCCATGCCCTCAGCGAGTGAAAGCCCAAGAGGCGTGATCTTGCCGTGCGGGGCGTCAGTCCACGCAACGCACGGGCCGACTGATCCGCGTGCCCAACCGATTGCTCCGATCACCTTCTCCTACTGGAAGGGGACACTGTGACCTGCCCGACCGCTCCGAACATCGTGTTCGTGATGACCGATCAGCTCCGCGCCGACTTCACCAGAGGCGTGGGCTTCGACCTGGACACGATGCCCTTTCTCGACTCCATCGCCGCCCAAGCCACCCGCTTCCGCCGCGCGTACACCACCGCGCCGGCCTGCGTCCCGGCGCGCACCAGCCTGCTGACCGGCAGATGGCCCAGCACCCACCGCATCCGGCAGAACTCCAACACCAGCCCTGAGGATGTCGCGCGCGGCGACGACCTGCTCGATGTGCTGCGTGGCGCCGGCTACCAGCTGTTCTACGCCGGCAAGACGCACATGTACCGCGACCAGGCGGAGGACTACGACGCCTTCTCCGAGTACGGGCACACGATGGCGCCGGACACCACCGCCGAGCAGCGCGCCTTCACCGACTGGCTGAAGTCCATCGACATGGGCCCGACGAGTGCACCCACCCCGTTCCCGGTGGAGCTGCAGTATCCGTACCGGATCGTCTCCGACGCCATCCAGCAGATAGACGCCCGGGACCCAGACAAGCCGTTCTTCTGCGTCGTCTCCACGCCCGAGCCGCACAACCCCTACCAGGTGCCGGAGCCGTACTTCTCGATGTTCGCCGAGGACAAGATCCCCGACCGGCTCTGCGGCCCGGAGGCCGCGGAGGCCAAAGGCGGCGCCTACAAGTGGCTACGCGACCTGGTGGAGGAGAAGCGTCCCGGCTACGACAAGCTCTGGCGCCGCTACCGCGCCAATTACTGCGGCATGCTCCGCCTCATCGACGACCAGCTGCGCCGGCTCGTCGAACACCTGAAGGAGCGGGGACTGTATGACAACACCCTGCTGATCTTCCTCGCCGACCACGGCGACTACGCCGCCGACTACGGCCTGCAGCGCAAGGGCGCCGGCATCCCCGAGGTCCTGGCGCGCATTCCCATGATCGTCCACGGCTGCGGCGTCGAAGCCCAGGACAACAAGAAGGACTTCGTCTCGATCGCCGACATCCTGCCCACCGTGTGCGAGGCGATCGGCCGCCCCATCCCCCTGGGCGTCCAGGGCCGCAGCCTGTGGCAGATGCTCACCGGCGCCGACTACCCGGCCGCGGAGTTCGCCGACATCGTCACCGAGCGCGGCTACGGCGGCCTGCCCTATCCCGATGACGCCCGGCCACCGCTGCACTTCCCCTACGAAGGCACCAGGTACGACGAGCTGAACAGCGTGACCCAGAGCGGCTCGTCACGGATGATCCGGCACGACCACTACAAGCTCTACGAGCACGTCTCCGACCCCGGTGAGCTGTACGACCTGGAGAAGGATCCGATGGAACTGCACAACCGCTTCGACGATCCGAGCCTGCGCAACGTCAAGGCCGAACTCATGCAGCGACTGCACCGATGGTCGGTCCGGCTCACTGACGACCTGCCGAAGGGGAAGTACGACGCCAGGCTCGCCCAGCACAACTGGTACCGGACCTCGGAGGCGCACGGAGCATGACCGAACCGATCCGCCGCAGCGACGGCAACCGACAGCCTTCCCTATCACGCCGTACGTTCCTGCGCGGTGCCGCCGCCGTCACCCTGGCCACGGCAGCCACCACCGCAGCCACCGTCAAAACCGCTTCCGCGGCCGGAACCAGCCCTTCCGTCGGAGTCGTCGACTACCCCGGCGCGCAGTGGCTACCAGCCTCTCCCGCCAACTACCGCCCCGCGCGGCGCCCTCGCAACCATCCGATCGACTACGTGGTCATCCACGTCACGCAGGAGCACTTCGACGACGCCGTGGCCGTCTTCCAGAATCCTGGACGGCAAACCTCGGCCCACTATCTGGTCGGCTCGGCAGACGGCCACATCGGCCAGTGCGTCCGGGAGAAGGACATCGCCTGGCACACCGGCAATCCCGACTACGACAACCACAGCGTCGGCATCACACACGAGGGCTGGGTCAATTCCACCGCATGGTTCACGGAGGAGATGTACGCCTCGTCCGCGGCGCTCGCCGCGGCCGTGTGCGCACGCCATGCGATTCCACTGGACCGGGCCCACATCCTCGGTCACAGCGAGGTGCCCGGCGCCACTCACACCGACCCCGGAGCCAACTGGGACTGGGATCACTATCTCGAACTGGTCCGGAAGGTGGGAACCGAGAGGTGAGGCGGACCCAGGGGGCGGCGCTCCCGGGCGGCCCGGGGTCCACATGAATAAGGCGCTGTACACCGGCGACGCCCGCACCCTCAATGGGGCGGGTCAAGGCTGAACTGCATTGAGATGTGTCAAGTTGGCGACACTTCGCCGGTGCCATGGTCGCCGCCCGGGCTAATACGATTGGCGCATGTCACCAAAGGTCTCGATTGTCGCCACCGACAGCCACCGCGACCCCGGCCCACGACCTGCCGCCGACGTGACCTTTCTGCCGCTCGCCGACGACGACGGCGTTCCGGTCTACCACGAGTCCACCCCGGCGCTGATGCAGGAACTGCAGGCCGCGGGGCTGACGGTGGACACCTGGCATCCCGCCACGGAATGCGATTTCGTCTCGTCCCGCGGCGTGGTGACGGACGCCCTGCTGCAGGTCGGCGTCGGAATCGCCTCCTCTGCCGGCTGGTACGCCCTGCAGACGATGCTGCGCAGTCGTAGCGGACAGGTGAGGGTGCTCGCAATCTACGACGACGGTGTCGAGCGGCGGCGTGCGGAGGTGACCGGCGAGGCGGCCGACGTCGTCGAGGCGCTGGAGACGCTCGACCCGTTCCGCTCGGAGCCGTCCTGATGGCGCCGGCCGCGGTCTCCCGCAGACATCCCGCCGGCGACCGATCACCTGAGGCCCGTGCGTGAGACCGCCGCGGCGCTATTCGCCATCCGTAGCCGAGGAACGCCGCCGACTCGTTGGACAGATCGCGACGGTGATGGAGGCGTCGTCGGTCATCCGTGACCCGAACAGCCGACAACTGCTGCTGCAGGAACTGGGCCACGCGCTGGGCGGTGCACTCGGCTACCGGGAGCTGGGCCTGCTCCGGCCGCAGATCGTCGAGCTGGTGACGGTGTGCGTGGATCGGCCGGGTGGATTGCGCTGCCTCGTCGAATGCCTTGAGCTCCTTGAGCCGGGCAGCGAGCAGACCATGGCGCTCCTGAGACTGGCCGACGAGTGGCAGGCGGTCGAACTGTTCGCCGACTACGACATTCCCTGGCTGCGCAGTGTGCTGTCGTCCGTTCAGGTGACCGGTGAGCTGCGGCGGTTCGTCGCCGAGAGCCGCGCCACCCCGGCCCCGTCCTGGTGCGGCACCGCCTGGGAGCTGTTCGCTCACCTCGCGTCGGCGAACTCGCACGGTGAGACGCCACCCTGGCTCCCGCTGCTCGACGCCCTGACGACGGCCGTGCCGCAGGCGTCGCTGGAGCGCATGCGCCAGCTCGTCGCGCAGCTGGCCAAGGACTGGGGAGTCGTAGATCAGATCGAGGTGTCGCAGCCGAGCCCTCCGGCCCCCACCGGCACCGCCTATCTTGTGATCCAGTTCGAAAAGTACGGCGGCGACGACGACACCTACATCATGTCCCACTGGTATCAGTGGGCGTCCCTGGTGTGGCAGCCGATTCGCGGCGAGGACCGACACGTCCCGTACGCCGAGCTCGAGGCGGCCGTCGACCAGGTCATCAAAGAGACTGAACGCCGATGGGCGGATCAGACCGGTGCGGTGACCATCGAGTTCGTCCTGCCCTGGCAGCTGATCAATGAACCGGTGGACACCTGGCGCAAGGAACTTCAGTCACGGGTACCCAGCCCCCTGACCACGGAGTATCCACTGGTGATCAGGAGCCTGGAGCGCATTCGTGCCAGCCAGTGGCACCGGGTGTGGCGGAGCCGGTGGCATGGCCTCGCCGGCCGCGAAAGCAACCGGACGCTGGTCCACTGCGCGGCCCATCACCATGTCGACGTCCAACTCGAAGCGACCCTCAAACGCGAGAACGCCGCCGTCGTGCTGGTGCTCAGCGAGTCCCCGACCGCCGACAGCGTCGGCGAACGGCAACTCCTCGTCGGGTTGCGATCCGGCGTCCCGGCGATTGTGTGGCACCGCAGCCCACCGTCCAAAAGCGAGCTGTGCCAGACTGTTGCGTCGATGGTCGGCGATCAGACGTCGGGTTCAGGTGTGAAGGACCTTCCGAACCGTGCCGCGCAGTTGCGGCAGCTGGCATGGAGCGAGGACCCCAAGGGGCTCGACCAGCACATCGGGCACGGCTTTGTGCTCCTGTTCGATGATCCTGAGCGACAGCCAGGAGGGGCGGTCGCCGCCGACGGCGACAGGCGAAAGGTCCTTGCATGAGCCGCAACGGCCACCCGACGGGGAGCGCCGCCGGTCAGCGCCGGACCGCCGGCGGGCACCGCCGCCCACGGCCGCCGTGGCCCGCCCCGGCGACGGCGGGGCCCTGATGAGCAGACCGTTGCCAGCGCCCCCCGCGCCCGCCAGCCGACCGGCCGACAGGTCACGGCTCGAGCCGGCGGGCCACCGGCGGGACCTCGTCGTGGTCATCGACGACGACCCGGTGATGGACTTCTGGGCCGACGAGACTTCCACCTTCCTCGCGGTGCTACGCGCCCAACGCGCCTTTTCCTCCGTCGAGGTCAGGCGGATGATCGTCGACGACGGCGCGCTCCGCCTGGCCGACGGGCCGGACGATGTTCCGACCCCGGCCGAGGATCTGGTCGACCCCGCCGGGCGACGCGTCGTCTTCCTGCTGACCCACGGCGGGTCCGGCGCCTGGCGGGACGGACTCGTCCAGCCCGTCCTCACCTCGTGGGCCGCCAGCCAGACGGTTGCGGTGATCAATCTGCTGCCCCAGCAGCGTTGGCGTGAGCGGGGGCTGGAGACCACCGAGGTGGCCTGGCGCCTGGCCGGCACCAGTTCGGTGACCTCCCGTTCGTCGTGGCGCGTCAGCGGCCTGGACCTTCGCCCCGTCGACGAACAGGACGACAGCCAGCTGACGGCGGTGCCGGTCATCGAACGCGGCACCGACTGGCTACAGCGGTGGAGCCGCCTGCTGGGCGGAGCCGCGAGCGGCGAGCTTCGGCTGCCCGCGCTGCTTCTGCCGTTCGACGGCGCCCCCCGCCCGAGCCGCTCGCTGACCGCCCACGATCTCGTCGCCCGATTCCGGGCCACCGTGTCGCCGGCGTCGTTCACATTGGCGACCCGGCTGGCGGCCGCCCCGCTCAACACCCGGGTAATCCGCGCCCTGCTCAAGACCGTGGTCCGGTCCGGGCCGGCGCAGCTGACCGAGGTGCTGACGAGCGATCTGGTGCGACCCGTCCCGATCCGAGGCGCGGCGACGAGTGACATCCGCATCAGGTACGAGTTCGTGCACGGCGTCCGCGAACGCCTGCTCACGCTCGGGTACCGCGACCGCACCATCGAGGTCCAGCACGTCGTGGAGTACGAACTCGCGCACGACGTCGAGGCCGTGCGCAACCTGACCCTTCGCATCAAGGATCCGCGGAACGCGTCGTACGAGCGCGTCACTCCGGCCGCCGAGCCGTACCTGCGGGTCGAGTTGGCTGTCCACCTCTCACTGGGCGGGCCGAACCTCGTCGCAGCCGCGCGGCTGGGCCAGGCCCTCGGCTCGCCCATCCCACGGCAGGTACGTCGAGTACTGCAGCCACCTTCCGTTATCGCTCACAGGACCATGGAGTCCGGAATGTCTGACAGAGTGAACTCGCCGGGCACGGGGGCCTCGTTCGGCACCACACCGCACGTCACGTTGGACGCGGAGCCGGGGATCGCCCCGAGCAGGACACCGACCCACGACCTACATGTACAACGGCTCGACGTACAGTTACCGGCGATCGTCGGCAACCTCCCGCTGCGGAACGCGAACTTCACCGGCCGGCGCGATCTCCTCGACTCCTTGCACCAGCGGCTGCGCGCCGGCACCACCGCCGTGCTGCCCGAGGCGGTGCACGGCGCCGGCGGCGTCGGCAAATCACAGCTCGTCATCGAGTACGTCTACCTGCACCAGCAGGACTTCGACCTCATCTGGTGGATCCCGGCCGAGCGCCCGGCCCAGATCCAGTCTGCGCTGGTGGAACTGGCGCTGCGCCTGGACCTGCCGGTGCCGTCCACCGCCAACACGGCAGTGCCGGCCGTGCTGGAGGCTCTGCGAATCGGCCGTCCGTACTCGAACTGGTTGCTGATCTTCGACAATGCCGAGGACCCGGACGACGTCGAACGGTTCTTCCCGAAGGGCGGCCCGGGAAGCATCGTGGTCACCTCCCGCAACGGTGCGTGGCGGGACGTCGCGAACAGCCTTCCCGTTGACGTGTTCGAGCGGCGGGAGAGCATCGACCTGCTCCGCCGCCGAGGACCGGACCTGGCCGTAAACGACGCCGACCGGCTCGCCGCCGCGCTGGGCGACCTTCCGCTGGCCATCGAGCAGGCGGCGGCCTGGCGCGCGGAGACGCGGATGCCGACCGACGAGTACCTCGAACTGCTCGACGCCAGCCGCCCGGTGCTCGACGACGAGACGACGCAGCAGCAGGACTACCCGGAACTCGTCGCCGCCGCGTGGAACGTGTCGCTCAACTGGCTCCGCGACCAGGACCGCTCCGCCCTACGGCTGCTGCAGGTGTGCTCGTTCTTTGCACCCGAACCGATCGGCAAGGTGCTCCTTTCCAAGCCGCGCGCGCTTCGCATCCACCCCGACCTGGATCCCCTCGTCCGCAACCCGGTCCGCCTCAACCGCGCGATCCGCACGATCGGCCGCCTCTCGCTGGCCAGAATCGACCACCGGACGAACTCCTTCCAGATGCACCGCCTCGTCCAACGCGTACTGATCAACCAGATGGACCCCGAGGACCGCGACGCGTTGCGGCACGGCGCCCACCTGTTGCTCGCCGGCAACGACCCCGACCAACCCGACGACGCCGATCACTGGCCGCGGTACGCCGAGCTGTACCCGCACGTCCTCGCCTCCGAGGCGGAGCAGTGCTCGAACGAACTCGTACGGGACATGGTGCTGAACGAGGCGAAGTACCTCTGGCGGTGGGGTGACCATCTCGGGGCGCGTGACCTCTCGCAGCGCGCGTGGACCGCCTGGACCGACGGCAGCGGCGACACCGATCCGGACAGCCTCCGGGTGGCGAGCTGGCTCGGCTTCATGCACTTCGTGGTCGGTGACTACGCCGCCGCGGCCGCCCTCAACGCCCGCACGCTCGAGCTCTACCGGCAGACCCTCGGTGACGACCGGGAGGAAACCCTGGACGTCATCGGCGCGGTCGCCGCGGACCACCGCGTCGCCGGTGACTTCGCCGGCGCGCTGGAGCGCTCGCTCGTCGTCTACGAGCAGGCGAAGCAGAACTTCGGCGAGGAGGAGCCGTTCACGTTGCGCGCGGCGCACAACCTCGCGGTGAGCATGCGACTGTCCGGCCTCTTCGGACGGGCCCTCCAGCTCGACCAACAGACCTACCAGCGCTTGGTGCAGATCTATGGCACCGACCACCCGGATAGCCTGAGCACCTTCGGCGGCATCAACCTCGACCGGCGGGAACTCGGCGACTACGTCGCGGCGCACGCGAACCAGGAGAACGTCGTCGCCACCGCCCGCCGCATGCTCAAATACGACGACCACCCGGACCTGCTGCGGCAGAGCCACATGTTGGCCAGCTTCCGGCGCAAGGCCGGCCACCACCACGACGCCCTGGATCTGTCGAGCGATGTGCTCCGCCGCTTCCGCACCCGCTACGGCGACAGCCACCCGGACACGGTGCTCGCCACACTCACCTTCTCCATCGACCAGCGGCTGACCGGCGACCTCCGCGCCGCCCGGGAGTCGGCGGAGGTCGCGACGGAGGGCCTGCGCCGACTGTACGGCGAGAACCACCCGCACACCGCGGGCGCACAGGTGGACCTCGCGGTGGCACTCCGCCTGCTCGGCGAATGCGAACAGGCCCGGGAGCTCGACCAGGCGGCGCTGCAACGGCTGACCAACCGGCTCGGCGACGAGCACCCCCTGGTGTTGGCCGCCCGGATCAACCTCGCGAGCGACTACTACGAACTCGGCGACCACGCCGACGCCCACAGCCTCGACGTGGACACCCTCGCGCGCTGTCATCAGGTGCTCGGCAGCAGCCACCCCACCACGCTCGTCTGCTCCCTCAACCTCGCCATGGACCTTCGGAACCTCGGCCGCGAGGCGGAGGCGGGAATGTTGTTCGACAAGAGCCTCGAGCAGCTGCGCCAGACCCTCGGCGTACGACACCCGGCGGTCGCCGCGGTTGGCGCCGGAGTCCGCGCCAACTGCGACATCGATCCCCTTCCGCTCTAGAGGCGAAGGTTTGACCCGGCGGGTCAGGCGGTCAGCCAGCCCGCCGGGTCGACCCTGTCAACCGAGCGGTCCGGGAGCCCGCAACCGACCCAGCTGGCCAGCTCCAGCGGATCTGGCGTCGCCCGGCCCCGCGTCCGGAGCCCCTGAACGACGGCCACGATGAGTTCCGGGCGGCCGAGCAGTGCGCGCCTCGCCGGGTCAGCCGGGCGGTCGACCTGGGTCAGCCCGAGGCCTACCCAGCCGTGCACACCCGACGGGTCCTGTGTCAGCTCGCCGAGGTAACCCGCGCGCGCCCGCTCCAGATCGCCGGCCACCAGGGCGAGGTCGGCTCGGGTGGCGCCGGCTACCCTGTCCCCCACCTCGCCCGGCGCGGCACACAGCCGAGCGAACGCGTCCGGGTCGGCCAGCAGGTGTCTGCGCAGCACGGCCCGAGCATCGAGCAGGCCCGCCGCTGGCTCCGCCAGCACCTTTCCGTCGCCGACGGCGAGCACGGCTTCCGCTGCCGGCCAACGGTGCTCCCAGGCCGCCGCGAGCGCGTCCCGGTCGGCGGGGTCCAGGCGGAGGTTGTGGGCCCGCCACATCGCGCGATGATCGGAGGCGACGGCGTGGGCCGCGTTGAGCGCGGCGGCCGACACCGGCTCGTCCTGGCACGCGTCCAGTTCCGTGCGCAGTGTCTCGACGAACCGCTGGCCGTGCCCGGTCAACTGGCCGGACGCCGTCAGCATCCGCACGACGTCCAGGGTCTGCCGCCGCCACAGCGCGAACTCGAACTCCGCGGACGCCCGCTCCGTCGGCGGCGCGTGGTGTCGGTACGCCCCCCAGAACTGGGTGATGCCGGCGAACGCGTACGCGCCCTGGAGAACCCCGGCGAGTGGCCTGGGGTCGTCCCGCCAAGGGGCGTAGTAGCGGACGCCGCCGCCACCCTCGGAGAGGGTGAGCAGGTGAGACAAGGCGCCGAGCTTGTGATGCTGCAGCTCGTGCACCAATGTCACGGCCAACTGCACCGGGTCGTCCGGCTCGGAGAGCAGGACACCGCCGAAGGCCTCGGCACCGGACGCGGACAGTTGGCGGAAACGCTCCCGACGTGGCACGGGCACCAGGGTGCGCAGGGTTCCGGCGATCGCCAGGGCACGGCTGGGCTGCTCGCGGACCAGCACCTCCCAGGCTTGCCCGAGGGTCGCCCGCCAGCGGGAGATCTCGGACGCCGACAGCGGCTGTGGCGACGAGGGCCCGCGCAGGTCCCGGTACACGTCGCGGTCCAGCAACTCGACCCGCAGGCCGACGCCGTCCGTCCGGACCTCGACGACGATCGGCTCATGCCAGTCTGGGTCGCCGGCCGCGCACCGAACGACACGCCCGTCGGCCACCAGGTCGGCCTGCCCGTCGCCGGCCCGCACGCGGACGGTCGGGACGTCCGGCGGGACCGACGCCGAGCCCACGGTAGGCAGCACTGCGGCACCCTGCCGGGCGGGGATGTCCAGCTCGAAGGAGAGGCCCGCCCGGACAGCGCTCGCCGCCGCCATGGCGTGCAGGTATCCGACGTCCAGCCACAACGGTACGAGGCTGTCGGAGTCGTCATGCAGGCGACGCAGCGTGTGCGCCGCCCAGATGCCGATCTGCGGCAGGGCGAGGACGTCCTCGACGGCGTCCGGGGCGGCATCGTGCGCCTGGACCAGGAGCTGCCAGGCGTCGGTGACCGGCGCGAGCGGGCCGGCCACGTCGGCCCGGGTGACGCAGGTGTCCAGGACCGCCCGCAACGCGATGAGCCGCCAACTGCGCTCCGACCGCCAGAGCGCCGCGATGGCGTCCACATCTCCGCCGCCGGCGGCCAGGGCGTCGAAGTGCTTTTGTTCGAGGTACGTCGGACCTAACGGGACGGGATCAGACGACATGTTCCTCCGAATCCGGCCCGGCAGGCCGCATCCGGCTCGGGAAGGAGCCGTTGTAGCCACTGATACTGCCCCCCGAATCGGCAACTCTCTCGCGCACCCGCGAGATCGCCGCAGTCATACCGGCAAGGTCAACGGATCGCAGGGTCGCGACGTTCACCGTTGACAGATCGAGCAGCTCGGACTCGATACCGGCTCGGCCCTCCTCCATGTACGACAACCCTCCCGACGACGACAGTCGATGACCCCATCATTACTTATGTGTCGAGCGCAGCGAAAGCGTCACATCGAGCGACGGGTGCCACAAGCCGGATTTCGGGTTCGGAGAGTCCGATGTAGACCTTCGACGGATCTGCCGCGATCCGCGTCAGGTGTACGTCGCCAGCCGCGCGGCACCGTCCTCGACGCGGGCCATCGCCGCCTCGTCGGTAGCGAAGAACCGCACCGCCTCGATAAGTTCCGACAGGGCGCCCGGGTAGCGCAGACAGGTCCGGACGACGCTGATGGCGTCCAGCCGGGCCGCGCTGTTGCGCCGGATGGCCCCGTACACCTGTCCCCGCAGCAGGGACAGGATCTCCTCACGATCGTTCGGCCGAAGGAACTCCGGGACCTCCAGCAGTGCGTCCACGAGGGGCGCCATCGCGGCGGGCGGCGGGAGCGCCGGTGCCGCCGGTGCGCGGGTCCCCGCCTCGGGCCTGCCGAGAACCATGCCCTCGTCGCCAAGTGCGTTGCGATACCAGAGGTACGTGGGCGTCTGCCCGGTGAGCCCGCTCCTTCGCAGCACAGCGAAGCGATCCTTCAACGTGGTCACTAGCCACTCCGGGTCACCGAGCCAATCAGTGTCGCCCGATTCCAGCAGCCGCAGTACCTCCCGGCTGAACACTCCGGTACGCCGTACCCGCAGGTTGGCGGCGGCCTGGCCGAGGCCGGCGGCGAACAGCGCGTCCTGCGTCCGGCCGGCGACCGGCTCGCCTACCGGGAAGGTTTCGCTGCCGGCCGAGCGCACGGCCTGCGGCCGCTCGTGCAGCTGGCACGCGTCGACGAGCCACAGCTGCCGGTCGAAGGCCGGTACCAGGTCGGAGGCGAAGGTGGTGAGCATGGCGTCGAGATCCAGGGCACCGGCGTCGGTGGCGGTGGCATCCGAGTAGTAGAGCCGTCGGCGCCGTCCGGTGTCGACGTAGCCGTGGCCGCCCCAGATCACGTAGAGGGTGGACTGGCGCCGTGCCGGCAGGTCCCGCAGCAGCACGTGCCGCACGGTCGCCCGGTCGGCGGGTCGCAGAACGACTCCGGGCGGTAGGACGTCCGGACCGGGATCAGGCGCCAACAGCACGGTGACCTGTTCCGGAGGCACTCCCCGGGCGACGAACCAGCGGGCAAACCGGATCGCGTCGTCAACCGGACCGGCCAGGCTCCATTCGCTCCCGGCGGCGTACCGGTCGATGCCAACGCAGACGACGTGGGTGTCGCGGGGATCGTGGTCAGGCCCCATGCTACCTCCTCATCCGCCGCCCAGGCGGCGGCCGTCCGGCGCTGACCAGGACGTACCCGAGACCGTCCTGAGGGTGCGGCAGACCACACTGGAGCCACCGTACGGCAGCACGGCGAGCGCGTCGTCGAAGGTGGGGACCTGCCCGGCCGTCTCCTCCGCCTCCTCGACTCGGCCGACCGGGGTCAGCGCGTGCCCGATGACCAGGTGCGCCCGCGCCTCGCCGGCCAAGTCGCCCAACTCCCGGGACGCCCGTAGCGCCGCCTCCTGGACAGCGGCCTGCTCCGGCCAGTAGCCACGCCGATAGAGGAAGGTGCTCATCGTCCCGGCCTACTGCGGCACCTACCCGGCGAACCCGGCGGTCCGGCCAGCCCGCTCAACCGCAACGGTCAGGTGGGGCAACTCCCGGCCGAACCAGTCGAACGCGTCGTCCAACGAGACGATCGATTCGACGACGCCCGGCGGCGCCGGCGCGAGCGGGTTCGGGTCACGGTGCGTCGCCAGCGCAGCGCCGGACGCGCGGTGCGCAGCAGTTGGTCGAATCCGCGACGGATCGCCCTCCGGCGTCCGTGTCGTCGAGGTCGAGCTCACCGGCATACTCCAGCAGCAGATCGTGCACGACGTAGCGCCCGGCCATCCGTTCCACCGCCGGATGCGACTCGGCGAGCCGGGCCAGCATCCGACGGACGTCCGCCGCCGGTACGCCGGCCAGGCTGGCCGCCGCCGCCAGCGTGACCTCCGGCTCGGACCACGCCCCAAGTAGGGCGAACAGCCGGGCGGCAGCAGGGTCGAGGGCGGTGTGCGACCGGACGAACACCGACCGCAGATCGGTCACGACGTCGTCGCCGCCCAGCACGTCGAGGCGGCTGCCGGGGCGGCCCAGGTCGCCGCTGACCGTCGCCAGCGGGGCGCAGGTCGTCGCGGAGGCTGGTGGAGGCACCAGCCCGACAAGGACGGCGTCGACGCGCTGCGACACGGGCGCGAGCGCGGATGCCGGCAGATCGTAGCCATCCTGTCGCGGGCGGCAGCGAGGCGGCACCCCGACCGGTGACCGGCAGGGCTGGCACGGCAGCATCGCCGGCGAGCAGCGAACGGTGGGACTCCGGACGAATTCGGGCCGAATTTTGTCGACAGGTTGACGGAATAATTCGCCGCTGTAACGGTCGTCACCGTGCCGACATCAAACGGAGTGCACGCCCTCGTGCGGTTCACGCACGAGGAGCGCGTGTTACGCACCCTGCGGGAGCAGGGAGCGCTGAGCCGGAGCCAGATCGCCCGCGCCGTCGGCCTCTCGCGCTCCACGCTCTCCGAGATCACCGCGAGCCTCCTGCAGCGCGGCGCGATCGTGGTGGTGGACACCGACGCGGCGAAGCGCGAGGGCAGCGGGCGCCCGGCCGAACGGCTCGCCCTGGACCCTTCCTCCGGGCAGTTCATGGGGGTCGACTTCGGCCACCGGCGGGTCTGTGTCGCGGTTGCCGACGCGTCGCACGAGATCATCGCGTCCGGCTCCGAACGTTATGCAGACGACGCTGCGTGGCCGGAACGGCTGGATGCCGCCTTCCGGCTGATCGACCGGCTCACTGACGAGACGGACGTGCACTACGGCGCACTTCAGGGCGTCGGTATCGGCGTACCCGGGCCGCATCCGGTTCCGCCGGCCGCGCGCCCCGCACCACGGCAGCTCCCGGCAACGGGCCTGCTCGACACCGTCGAGGACGTCGGCGCCGCGTTCGCCAGCCGGTTCGACGCCTCGGTGCTGGTGGACAACAACACCCGCTTCGCCGCTCTCGCCGAGGCGATCAGCGGTAGCAGCACGGTCGACGACCTGATCTACGTGCGCGTTTCCGACGGGGTGGGCGGTGGCCTGGTCGTCGGCGGCCGCCTCGTCACGGGATCGACCGGACTCGCCGGCGAGTTCGGCCACGTCCGGGTCAACGTGCACGGCGGGTCGTGCCGGTGCGGCAAGAACGGCTGCCTGGAGACCGTCGCGTCGGTACCGGCGATCCTGGCGAACTGCCGGACGCGCGGCGTCCCGGTCGACGACCTCGACGAGCTCCGCGCGGCGGTCGAACGGTCGCACCCGATCGTCGAGCAGGTGTTGCGCGCCGCGGCCGCCGCCATCGGCCGGGTCGTCGGGACGGCGGCGATGGCGTTGAACCCCGCCGAGATCGTCATCGGCGGCGAGATCGTGCGGGTCGCCCCCGTCATCGTCCAGCAGGTCCGCGCCACCATCGCCTACGAGCTCCTGCCGGACGCGGCCAGCATCCCGGTCGTCCGCGCGGCGGAGCTCTCCGACGACGACGGCGCGCTGGGCGGCCTGGCCGCGCTGTTCCACAGTTCGCCGCTGCTGGCGGCCTATCCCGAGCCCCCGAAGGCGGGTGCCGCCGGCAGCGGGGGCGGTATCCGCGTCCCGCAGACCACGATTGAAAGGGTGTCCCATGGCCGTCATCACTGAACCGGCTGCGCAGACGGGACGTGACAACCGGCTCGCGTCGTCGCAGACGCGCCGGGGGCGTCCTCGCGGGCTGTCGCTGGCGTTGAATGCCGTTTCCGTCGCGCTCGGCATCGGCGCCTGGTGGGCCCTTGCGGCCGTCGGCGTGAAGGTGCCACAGCCGACGGAGGTCGTCTCGCGGGCCGGGGACCTGCTCGCCGACGGCACGCTGGAGAGCGACATCCTGGTCAGTCTGGGTCGGGTGCTGGCCGGGTTCGTCCTCGGTACGGCGGCGGCCATCCCGATCGGTTTCCTGATGGGGTGGTACGGCGTCGTGCGGGGGCTGGTCGAGCCGTGGATCCAGTTCTTCCGCACCATCCCGCCGCTGGCCATCATCCCGCTCGCGATCGTGCTGATGGGCATCGACGAGGCGCCGAAGATCTTCGTCATCTTCTTGGCGGCCTTCCTGGCCTGCGTCATCTCCACGTTTCAGGGCGTGGTGAGCGTCGACCGCACGTTGATCAACGCGGCGCGGGTGCTCGGCACGCGGGACGCCGGGATCTTCGCCCGGGTGGTGGTGCCCGCCTCCACTCCGTTCATCCTCGTGGGCATGCGGGTCGGCCTCGGGTCGGCGTGGGCCACCCTGGTCGCCGCCGAGCTGATCGCCGCCCAACAGGGGCTGGGCTACCGCATGCAGAACGCCCAGCTCTACTACGACCTCCCGACGATCTTCGTCGGTCTGATCTCGATCGGGATCCTCGGCCTGCTGATGGACCGCGTGCTGCTCGTGGCCGAACGCAGGCTGACCGGATGGCAGGAGCGCCGATGACCACCTCGAATTCGCCACGTCCCGGCGCGCAGGCCGCCAAGATCTCAGTACAGGCGGTCACCAAGACGTTCTCGCTGGGCCGGCAGACGTTCACCGCCCTCGACCAGGTGTCGCTCGACATCGCCGACAACGAGTTCGTCACGGTGGTCGGGCCGTCGGGTTGCGGCAAGAGCACGCTGCTCAACATCCTCGCCGGGCTGGAGGAACCGACCGAGGGCCGGGCGATCGTCGACGGGGCACCGGTGTCCGGACCAGGTCCCGAGCGCGGCGTCATCTTCCAGCAGTACGCGCTCTTCCCCTGGCTGACCGTACGCAAGAACGTGGAGTTCGGCCTGAAGACCGCCCGGGTGCCGAAGGCGGAGCGCCGCGAGCGGGCCGAGTACTTCATCCGGATGGTCGGGCTGGAGGACTTCGCCGACGCGCTGCCGAAGATGCTCTCGGGCGGCATGCGGCAGCGTTGCGCCATCGCCCGCGCCTACGCGGTGAACCCGTCGATCCTGTTGATGGACGAGCCCTTCGGCGCCCTTGACGCCCTCACCCGGGTCAAGCTCCAGGAACAACTGCTCGACACGTGGAGCAAGGAGCAACGCACCGTCATGTTCATCACGCACGACGTGGACGAGGCCGTGTTCCTCGCCAATCGCGTCGTCGTCATGGCGGCCCGCCCTGGGCGCATCTACGACGTCATCGACGTCGACCTCCCATATCCGCGGTCGGAGGAATTCCGGCTGAGCCCCGAGTTCGCCGCACTGCGCAACCGGGTCTGGCACTCCGTCTACCACCAGGACGGCACCACCCCTTCCTCACCCCCCGCACCGTCGCTCACGACGGCCTGATCCAGAAGGACGTATTGATCATGAGAATCTCCCGCAGGCTCCTCGCCGGTGCCGCCGCCGGTGCCCTCGTCGCCGCGTTGCTGTCCGGCTGTGGAAGCGACTCCGGCTCCGGCGGAAAGGCCGAGGAGGTCACGTTCGGGTACATCGGCGACTTCAACGGCACCAGCCTGCTGGCCATCGCCAATGACCAGAAGCTCTGGGCGAAGCACGGGCTCAAGGCCAACACCAGGGTGTTCACCAACGGCCCGCTGCAGATCCAGGCCCTCGGTGCCGGCGACCTCGACTTCGGCTACATCGGGCCCGGTGCCATGTGGCTGCCCGCCTCCGGTCAGGCCAAGGTCGTGGCGATCAACACGCTGGGCAACGCCGATCGGGTCATCGCCCAGCCCGGCGTGACTTCCATCCAGCAGCTCAAGGGCAAGACCGTCGGCGTCCCGGAGGGCACGTCGGGCGACATGATCCTCACGCTCGCGTTGCGGAAGGCGGGCATGACGAAGCAGGACGTCAAGATCGTGCCGATGGACCCCTCCACGATCGTGTCGGCGTTCTCGGCCAAGAAGATCGACGCCGCCGGCTTCTGGTATCCCGCCATCGCGACCATCAAGAAGCAGGTCCCGGACGTGGTCGAGCTCGCGAAGAACGACGACTTCGCCGCCGAGGTCTCCTTCCCCACCGCGTTCGTCGCGGGCAACCAGGTCGTCGCCAACGAGAAGGCGAAGACCGAGAAGGTGCTCGCCGTGCTGCGGGACGCGATGCGTTACCGCTCCGAGAACATGGACAAGAGCATCGCGCTGACCGCGAAGATGCTCAATGTCCCGGTGGACCAGGTCAAGGCCGACGCGGCCAACGTCAAGGTCCTCTCGGTCGATGAGCTGGACAAGATGACCAAGGACGGCACCATCGACAAGTGGCTCACCGGGATGAGCGACTACTTCGTCCAGGCGGGCAAGCTGAAGTCCCCGGCGGACCCGAAGAGCTACTACACCGGCGACCTGTTCACGGCGGCCGCCCAGTGACCGGACCGAAGAACATCCTCTTCCTGATGACCGACCAGCACCGGGCGGACACCCTCGGGGTGTACGGCAGCCCCCGGGCGACGCCCGTCCTGGACGAGCTGGCACGGACCGGAACCCGATTCGACCGGTGGTACACGCCCACCGCGATCTGCACGCCGGCCAGAGCCAGCCTGCTCACCGGTCAGGCGCCCTTCCGCCACAAACTGCTGGCCAACCATGAACGCAACGTGGGCTACATCGAGGACCTGCCAGACGGGCAGTTCACCTTCTCGGCGGCGCTGCGGCAAGCGGGCTACAACTGTGGCCTCGTCGGCAAATGGCACGTGGGCACGGACAAGACCGCGCGCGACTTCGGCTTCGACGGGCCGGAACTGCCCGGCTGGCACAACCCCGTGGATCACCCCGACTACCTGGCCTATCTCGCCGAGCGGGACCTCCCGCCCTACGAGATCTCCGATCGGATCCGCGGCACGCTGCCCAACGGCGGCCCCGGCAACCTGCTGGCCGCGCGCCTGCACCAGCCGGTGGAGGCGACCTTCGAGCACTACCTGGCCACCCGCACCATCGAACTTCTCGAACGGTACGCGCAGGCCGCCCGGGACCGCGACCAGCCGTTCTTCCTCGCCCTGCACTTCTTCGGCCCGCACCTGCCGTACATCCTCCCGGACGAGTACTTCGACCTGGTCGACCCCGCGGACGTCGAACTGCCCCGCTCGATCGCCGAGACCTTCCACGGCAAACCTCCGGTGCAGAAGAACTACAGCGCGCACTGGACCTTCGACACCATGCCGATCGAGACCACCCGCAAGCTCATCGCCGTGTATCACGGTTACGTGGCGCTCATCGACCGGCAGATCGGACGCGTGCTGGACGCCCTGCAACGCCTCGGTCTCGTCGAAGACACCTCGGTGTTCTTCACCTGCGACCACGGAGAGTTCACCGGCGCCCACCGGCTGCACGACAAGGGGCCGGCGATGTACGAGGACATCTACCGCACCCCAGGCCTGCTCCGGGTGCCCGGCGAGCCGGGCGGCGTGGTCCGCACCGAATTCGTCAGCCTGCTGGACTGCACGGCCACGATCCTCGAACTCGCCGGTCTCGACCCGAAGCCGGCGGTCGACTCGCGCAGCCTGCTGCCACTGGTCGGCGGCGGTGAGGCACGCTGGGAGGAGGACATCGTCTGCGAGTTCCACGGACACCACTTCCCGTATGCGCAGCGGATGCTGCGAACGGACCGCTACAAACTCGTGGTCAACCCCGACTCGGTGAACGAGCTGTACGACCTGCAGTCCGACCCGGACGAGTTGCTCAACGTCTACGAGCACCCCGAGATGGCGGAGATCCGGACGCGGATGATGCGCCGGCTGTACCAGCTCCTGCAGGAACGGGGCGACAAGTTCTACCACTGGATGACGTCCATGTACGACGTCGGGGAGACCAGCTACGACCCGACGCTCAGCGGCCTGGACGAGGCGACCTACCAGGGGTCGAACCCGTGACCTCGGCTGGGTTGAACGGCCGACCCCGGCGGCCCGACATCGTCATGGTCCTCACCGACGATCACGCCGCGCACGCGGTCAGCGCCTACGGGTCGGCCGTCAACCGCACACCGCGGATCGACGAGATCGGCGAACACGGGGTCCGCTTCGACAACTGCTTCGTCACCAACTCGCTGTGTTCGCCGAGTCGCGCCACGATCCTCACCGGCACGTACAGCCACGTGAACGGTGTGAAGACCCTCGTCACGCCGATCGACTCGGCCCAGCCGACCTTCGTCTCCCAGCTCCGCGACGCCGGCTACCGCACCGCGATCGTCGGCAAGTGGCACCTGGGCGACGGCGCGGGACACGACCCGCAGAACTTCGACTACTGGGACGTGCTCATCGAACAGGGCGAGTACTTTGATCCCCGGTTCCTGTCCGCCGAGGGCCTGCGCACCGAGAGCGGCTACGCCACGGATGTCATCACCGACCTGTCCCTGCGGTGGCTCGACTCGCTGGACGGGGACGACCCGTGGTGCGTCCTGATCTGCCACAAGGCGCCGCACCGCTCGTGGGAACCCGACGAGGCGCACGCCGGCATGTACGCGGGCCACATCCCGGTGCCCGCCACCTTCGCCGACGACTACGCCACACGCACCTCGTCGGCGCGACGGGCAGCCATGCGGATCGCGGACCACCTGACGGTGGAGGACCTCAAACAGCCGGTCCCCGACGGGATGTCGTACGAGGAGCAGGCCCGCTGGAAGTACCAGCGGTACATGGAGGACTACCTGGCCTGCGTCGCCTCCGTCGACGACAACGTCGGCCGGGTGATCGACTGGCTCCGGCAGCGGGGCCGGTTCGACGACACCGTCCTGATCTACTCCTCCGACCAGGGCTTCTTCCTCGGCGAGCACGGGTGGTTCGACAAGCGCTTCATGTATGAACAGTCCCTGCGTATGCCCCTGCTGCTGAGCTATCCACGGGCGGTCGCCGCCGGCGGGGTGCACGACGGGATCGTCACCAACGTCGACTTCGCGCAGTCGATCCTGGACGCCGCCGGGGTGCCGCACCACGAGCGGATGCAGGGCCGCAGTTTCTGGCCCGACCTCACCGCCACCCGCGGCGAGCCCCCGGCGCAGGGAATGTACTACCGGTACTGGGAACACGACGACAGCAACCACCGGACACCGGCCCACTACGGCTACCGTACCGACCGCCACAAGCTCATCTACTTCTACAACGACGGCCTCGGCGTCCCCGGCAGCTCATCCCGCACCTATCCACCGGAGTGGGAGCTCTACGACCTGCTCGAGGATCCGGACGAGGTGCGCAACGTCTACGACGACCCGGCCTACGCCGAGGTACGCGAGGACCTCAAGGCGCGGATGTGGCTGGCCCAGGCGGCCGTCGGAGACGAACCGCACCCGAGCCACCCGGTGCCCGAGCGCCTCCGCCCGGGCCAAGCGGTCGGAGGCTGATCGGAATGCCGATGAACCAACAGCAGGACGATCCGCGAGAGCACGCCCCCGCCTGCTGCGCGCCCGGCATACGAACCCTCCGGGCGGCGCTTGGCCCCGGTGATCCCCCGGTCGCGACCCCCGAGCCCGAACCCGACGTCACCGCCCTGTCCCCCACCGGAACTGCGGCCGCCCGGTTGGCCACCAGCAGGCACACCGTTGCCCAGGCGGACCTGCCGGGGGGCCGCTTCCGGATGGGCGACGCGAACGGCGACGGCAACCCCGGCGACGGTGAGGGCCCCGTCCACCCGGTCGTCCTGTCGCCGTTCGCCATCGACACCACGCCGGTCACCAACGCCGACTTCGCGCGCTTCGTGACCGCCACGGGCTACCGCACCGAGGCCGAGACGTTCGGCTTCTCCGCCGTGTTCCACCTGGCCGTCCGAGCCGCCCCCGACGAGGTGATGGGCCCGGCGGCCGGCACCCCGTGGTGGCTCGGCGTGCGCGGGGCCGACTGGCAGCATCCGCACGGCCCGCGCTCCGACCTGGACGGGCTCGACGACCACCCGGTCGTCCACGTGAGCTGGAACGACGCGATGGCATACTGCCGGTGGGCCGGCCGCCGGCTGCCCACCGAGGCCGAGTGGGAGTACGCCTCACGCGGCGGCCTTGACGGCGCCCGGTACCCGTGGGGAGATCGCCTCCTCGACGACGACGGCAGGTGGCGCTGCAACATCTGGCAGGGCCGCTTCCCGACCCGCAACGACCTCGAGGACGGATACCTGACCACGGCACCGGTCCGCACGTTCACACCGAATGGCTTCGGCCTGTGGCAGACCGTCGGTAACGTCTGGGAATGGTGCGCCGACTGGTACGACCCCGGCTACTACGCGCACGCCCCCGAGCGTGACCCGCAGGGGCCGCCGTCGGGAAGCGCGCGCGTGCTGCGCGGGGGCTCCTACCTCTGCCACGACTCCTACTGCAACCGGTACCGCAACTCCGCCCGCTCCGCGAACACACCCGACTCGTCCATGGGCAACGCCGGCTTCCGCACGGTCGCCCACAGGCTGGTCACCTGACCGGTAGCCGTTGCCACTGAGTGCTCTATGGCGCTCATGTGGCAGTTGTGCCTTGCGGCATAACGGTCCCGGTCTTACCTGCGCAGAGCGCGGGGCCGGGTTGACGTTTCACAGCCTCCTGCCCACCGGGGTGGGTCTTGCGGGTGGCTCCACGTCCTGCCACCGGGCCACTCCCGGCGGTTCGCCGCTCGGCCACGGTGCTGGCGAGAGCGGCGAGGTTACGCGCGGCGTTCACATCCCGATCGAGGGTGAGGCCGCAGGCGGTGCAACGGTAGATGCGCTCGGACAGGGTGAGTTTGGTTTTCACCGCACCACAACCCGAGCAGGTCTTCGAGGAGGGATACCAGCGGTCGGCCACCACGAGCCGGCCACCGTTCCAAGGGATCTTGTACGACAGTTGGCGGCGCAGCTCACCGAACCCGGCATCGGCGATACGCCGGGCCAAACGCCGATTCTTCAGCATGCCGCTCACGTGGAGATCCTCAACCACGATCGTCGTGTACTCACGAGCCAGACCGGTGGTGAGCTTGTGCAGGCCATCACGACGCAGGTTCGCCACCCGGGCATGTGCCGTGCGGAGCCGACCCGCCGCGCGGCGCCACCGCTTCGACGGGTTCACGCCCGCCGTGCGCTCCGGGCCCTGTTTGCGCGACACCGCCCGCCCCAGCGCCCGAAGCCGCACCCGGGCGGCGTCCAGGTGGCCAGGATTGGGGACAAGCTCCCCGGTCGACAGCACCGCCAAATGTGTAATGCCGACGTCAACACCGACGACGGTGTCCGGCCGGGCGGGGCAACGGACGCTGCGGTCGATCTGGACGGTGAACGACACGAACCAGCGGCCGCCCTCACGGCGTACGGTCGCGGAGATGATCCCCGCCGTGTTGGCCTCCACACGGCGGGCGAGTTTGCGGGCGGACTCGTGCAACTTCAGCCGGCCCAGCCGGGGCAGCACCACATGTTTCCGGTCGGGTTCGACCCGGATCGCGCCGGTGGTGAACCGCACCGCCGGCGTCGAGCGGTGCTTGGACTTGAACCGCGGGAAACCGAACCGTCGTCCGGCACGCTTGCCGGCGCGGGAGTCCGACCAGTTCTTCAACGCCCGAGCCAGCGCGTCCAGGCCGGTGTTGAACGCTTCCTTCGAGCATTCCCGCCACCACGGCGCGACCTCGTCCTTGACCGCGTTCCACGCCTTACGCAACGCCGGCAACGACCACCCTAGAGCCGGGGTGAGCGACCCCTCGGGAACGCCGTAGGAGCGTTCCGCCGCCCGCTGATCCCACACCGCCTTCACCCGAGCCAACGCCCAGTTATGCGCCACCCGAGCGGCACCAGCATGCGCCAACACCGACCGCTGCTGCCTCGGAGTGAGATCAAGCGCGAAACGATACGCCTGCATATTGCGCAAACCCCACCCCCACTCACCGCCTCGGCGTCAGTGTCGACGACGGGTACGACACCATCACCACCCCACCCCCCTGAAGGCACCACAACCCGCTACAGAGGCCTCAAGAACACTCGACCGGCAACGGACGACAGCCCCGTTGCTCCAATCAAGGTTCAGCCCTTGGCTACCCGGGGTGACCTTGAGGGCGGTGCTGCCGGTAGCGTCGTTTGCGCACCTGGTAGCGGAGGCGGTGCGGGTGGCACGGAGATGGTTGTCGATCCGGGTTGAGTTGGTGTCCGGCCGTGGCGAAGACTTCTGGCCGCGCCCGGGGCGGATCTTCGCCGCAGTGCGGGCGCACACATTCGAGCAGCTCGGCGCGGCGATCGACGACGCTTTCGCCCGGTGGGACCTGGCCCATTTGCGTCTGTTCACCCTCACCGACGAGACAGCGGTCTGCTCGTTCCGGGTGTGGGACGAGCCCCGGATGGTGCAGTCGACAGCGACAAGACCAAGCTGAGTCGGCTCACCCCAGGTGAACAGCTTGCGTACGTCTTCGACATGGGTGACGACTGGGCGCTGCACGGTCGATGAGCAGCGGATCGATCCGCTGGAGGTTGCGTCCACTGGAGTGGTGTACGACTTGCCCGTGATGGGCGTGTTGCGTAGATGAGAGACGGCCATCGCGTCGATCCTTCAAGACGACCAAGTCAGAGAAGGAAGAGAGGACGCGATGGCCGCAACTGAGAGTGTGAACCCTGTTGACCTGCTGCGCGAGCAGATCGCGGGCGCGTCGCCGGACATGTTGCAGGCGATGATCAAAACGTTCGCGCAGGCGGTGATGTCCGCCGAGGCCGACGCGATCTGCGGCGCCGGCTACGGGCAGCGCAGCGATGAGCGGGTGAACTCCCGCAATGGCTACCGGCAGCGCGAGTGGGACACCCGGGCCGGGACGATCGACCTGGCGATCCCGAAGCTGCGCCAGGGCTCGTACTTCCCGGACTGGCTGCTGACGCACCGGCGGCGGGCCGAGCAGGCATTGGTGTCGGTGGTGGCCACGAGCTATCTGCTCGGGGTGTCGACGCGGCGGGTGGAGAAGCTGGTCGAGCAGCTCGGGATCCGGCAGCTGTCGAAGTCGCAGGTCTCGGAGATGGCCGCCCACCTCGACGCGCAGGTGCAGGCATTCCGCAACCGGCCCCTCGACTCCGAGCACTACACGTTCGTGTGGATGGACGCGCTGACGATGAAGGTCCGCGAAGCGGGCCGGACCGTCAACGTTCACGCGCTGATCGCTGTCGGCGTCAACGCCGACGGACAACGCGAGGTGTTGGGCTTGGACGTCGCCTCGGACGAGGACGGCGCCGGCTGGCTGGCGTTCCTGCGGTCGCTGACCGCCCGCGGCCTGACCGGTGTCCGCCTGGTCATCTCCGACGCCCACGCCGGCCTCGTGGCCGCCATCGGCGCCGCGCTGCCCGGGGCATCGTGGCAGCGGTGCCGGACCCACTACCTGCGGAACCTGCTGACGAAGGTGCCGAAGTCAGCCCAGCCGTGGATCGCCACCCTGGTGCGCACGATCTTCGACCAGCCCGACGCCGACGCCGTGCACGCCCAGTTCCAGCGGGTCGTGGCGACGATCGAAGCGAAGTTCCCGGCCGCGGCCGAGCACCTCGACGCCGCCCGCGACGACCTCCTCGCGTTCACCGGCTTCCCGCGCGAGATCTGGCGCCAGATCTGGTCGAATAACCCGCAGGAACGGCTGAACAAGGAGATCCGCCGCCGCACCGACGTCGTCGGGATCTTCCCCAACCGGGCCGCGGTCATCCGCCTCGTCGGCGCCGTCCTGGCCGAGCAGACCGACGAGTGGACCGAAGGCCGCCGCTACATGGGCCTGGAACTCCTCACCAAAGCCCGCCTGATCACCCTCGACACAGACCAACACGACACCAACCAGACCGACCCCACCCCGATCGCCGCATAACATCAGACCGGATCCCGCGATGGCCGTCTCTTACACCACCTACGCGGACGCGACCCCGCTGGATCAGCTCGGGTTCGTCCCGACCGAGCCGACGCCATACTGGGGCCGGGGGAACCTTTCCGACCAGTACGGCCGACGGTGGGACGGCGACGACGGCGAGTCGCCGATGCCGAAGCCTCCCAAGAACCTGCTACGGGGTCTTCCTCCGATCCTGCCCTGGCGGGGACCGCGGCGGCGCGGATAAGTACTGACGCCAATCACCCGGACGCTCAGGCCGTGGCAGGTAGGCTGTGCGCCTCGGAACGGCGATCTCAGCGGACAGTCGCTTGGCGGTGACCTGGAGTCTGTAGACGTGTCGGGCGAGGTGGCGTTTGAGAGCGCGGATCGCCTCCGTGCGGCAGATGCCCATCGCCTTGCGGTTGTCCAGGTAGGCGGGCCCTGTCGTCGACGCGGGCCCGGGTGATCGCGATGCGGTGCACGGCGGCGTTGAGACGCCGGTTGCCGCCCCGGTTGAGCCGATGCCTATGTGTCGCCCCGGACGATGCCGGAATCGGTGCGGTGTCGGTGTGCATGACGAACGCGGGCGCTGGAGCCGAACCGGCGCACGTCGCCGGTCTCCGTCATGATCCTGGCCGCGGGCAGTGGCCCGCACGCGGGCAGCGCCAGCAACTGCGGCGCCTGCACCTTCATCAACTCGTGGGGTTCACGTTCGAGCTGATCAGCTCGCCGGGCTAGCTCCTCGACCCGGTCGGGCAGTTCCGCAGCGATGGACACACGCACACTGCCCGCCTGAGCGGCGAGGTAGTCGCGCACATGCGTCACCCAGCGCCGCTTGTGCAGCTTGCGAGCCGGAATCGTCTCGGCGAAGTCCGGGTCCAGGTCGTGCAGCAGCCACCGCAGCCGAGCACATGCGCACCATCTCACCAACGAGGTCCTCGCGGTGGTCGAGCAGCATCTTGACCACGCGTGACTCATCCTCCGGCAAGGCCGGCGGCAGGTTCTCCCCCAAGGCCGCACGGGCGACGGCGAGAGCGTCGATAGAATCGCTCTTTGCCCTGGCCCCGGCCGACCGCCGGTAGCGGGCAGTCAACTGCGTCGGCACCCACACCGCCTGCTCGCCGGCCACGAGCAGACCCCGCCTCAGGCCGTCGGCGACACGCCGGACGTCCTCGACGGCCCACAGGCATTCTCCGTACTGCCGAGCCCCGCCTCAGCAGGGACTTCACCACGCGTGGCCGGGTCGGGGCGGACGTCACGTCGAGCTGACGGCCGTTGCTGTCCACCGCGACAACAACCAGCAGGTCTTTGTGGCGGTCGACACCACGAACGATCACTTCTGCTGAACTCCAAGGGCGTGATGGCGAGAGGTGAACCAACCGGCGGACATGCCTCAATCGGGGACGGGAACCTAGCTCCAATCAAGTCACGCTGGCAGGTCGACATGGCGGCGGCCGACATGACAAGACCTCGTCAACCCCTGCGGGGCGACAGCACAGAAATGGGTCCGACATCGTGGCGTATCTACCACGGCGGCGGACTAACCCACTCCGCGCCCCAAGGGGCGACAGCACGGGAACGACTCAGCCCGCTACCGCGTCGTTGCCGCCGGAAGACGGCCCACCCAGCGGGTCATTGAGGCGTGGAAAGGCCGGCACGCCACTGGCGTACCGGCCATTCCGGCTGCTGCCCCGTCAGCGGGAAACAAGCCCGTAGGTGCGCACGTAGTCGAAGCCGGCGACTGCCCCGGCGCCGCCCATCGAGACGAGCCCGATCCGCAGCTTTCCCTGAACCGGCAGCGACCAGGTGCCACCCCACACCCAGTGCGTCCCATCGGTGCTGGACGCCATCCGCACGTCGTGCTCCTGGTGGGCGGCGTCGTAGTGGTAAACCAGGCGCAGCCACGTCGTGCCGGCCGGCGGACCGCCGAACATCGGGCCGTTGAACACCGGCCTCGGGGGCGTGGTGGTGGCCCGTTCCCCCTCCTTGCCGAACTCGGTCTGGTGCGTCACCGCACCGGGAATCCGGTTGATCGCTAGCACCGAGTGAACCAGCTTGAGGTAGCGGTCGTCGTTCTCGTACAGCACGATCCCCGCTTGCTGGGCCGGGCTCGTGCCGGTGAAGTCCAGCTTCGTCTCCACGGCGAAGTCTCCCTCCGGCGCGTCGCGCAGCAGCACCGATGCCGTGTTGTTGGCGTTGTACAGGTCGGCGCTCTGGGTGGGCCAGGTGAGGGCGCCGCCACTCTCGCCGGCGGCGGCCGCCGTCCCGCGTACCCAGCTCCATGACGGATCGGACGCCTCGGGGCGGCCGGTTGCGTTGAACTCGTCCGAGTAGGTCGGCTTGAGATCGCCCAGCACCGGGTCGGGCACCCGTTCGGTGACCGGCTGGTAGAGGGGTGCCGCGCTGATGTTGTCCGCCTGTCCGGGTGCGTTGCGCGACGCCGCGCCGATTCGGCCGGGCGCCGGGGTGTCCGGGAGCGAGGTGAGCACGACCGCCTGGGGGTCGCGCAGCCGGTCCGCCGAGACGTCGACGCGCAGGCTGGTACCTCGGAGTTCGGCGGATACCGTGTGCCAGCTGCCCAGGTCGAAGGACGCGGGCAGCGCAGCAATGGTCTCGGTGGTGTCCCCGTGGTCCGTCACCGACACCACCAGTGCCCGGCGGCCGCGGTCGAGCCACGCGACGACGCGATTCTGCGGGCCGCGGTCGGAGATCACCAGCCCGACCGAACCGACGTCACCGGCCTGGGGCAGGCGCAGGTCGCCCTCGATCCGCCGGTCCCCGCTGACGGGGCTGGCCTGGACGAACAGCGACGGTCGCGCCGGGGAGCCGGTCTGGGACAGCACACCCTGCGCGTCGGGGACCTGTGTGACGGTCCACCGACCCACGTCGGGTCCCGCGGGAACCCAGTCGGACAGGGATCCGTCGTTGAAGGTGCTACCCGCGACGGCCTGCGTGACCGGTGCCGGCTGCTCACCGCTCGACGGCCCGGCGCCGGCGCGCAGCACCGGCCACCCGTCGATCCAGTCGAGGCGGTCGATCATCAGTGGTCGCTTCGACAGCGCGGCCAACCGCCCGCCGCCGCCGTCCACCGGCGGGAAGTCCGGGTCGCCGGACGGGATCGCGTGGTAGACGAGCCAGTCCTGGCCGGAAAGGTCGGTCTGGATCGCGTTGTGTCCCGGCCCGACGAACCCGTTGCCGTTGGCGACGGCGACGATGCCGCCCTTGCTGCGCCGGTCCATGAGGGACTGCCCGTCCTGGTTGACGAACGGCCCGCGCGGGTCGTCGGCGCGTCCCACCTTGACCGTGTAACCGCTGAACGCGCCGTCGCAACAGCCGGCGTCGGAGAAGAACAGGTAGTAGTGGCCGTCGCGCTTGACGACGAAGCCGCCCTCGGCGCGCCGTCCCTGAGCGACCTGGGTCACCGGGCCGGTCAGCGCGGTCGCGTCCGGGGTCATCGCAGAGACACAAATGGTGTCGTAGCTGCCCCAGTAGAGGTAGTGCGTTCCGTCGGAGTCGGTGAACATCGCCTGGTCGATGCTGCCGGTCGGGCAGCCACTGTTGTTCGCCGGGACGAGCAGGCCGAGGTCGGTCCACGGCCCGGTGGGACCGTCGCTGGTCAGCAGGGCGACCCCGCCGCCGGAGAGACTGTAGGTCAGGTGGTAGGTGCCGTCGACATATCTGATGTCCGGCGCCCAGGGCCGCGTCCCGGCCGGCCACCAGGTGGGGGTCGCGTCGGCGGCGATCGCGTCTCCCGCGTACTGCCAGGAGACCATGTCGGTCGAGCGCAGCATCGGCAGGATGTGCTCACCCGCCTCGCCCCTGCTGTTGAAGATCGGATTGGTGGTGCCGTAGGCGTACCACGCGCCGTCCTTGCCGCGGATCACGGTCGGATCGGGGAAGGTGTCGACGACGTGCTGGCTCACCGGATTCGCGTACGTGCCGACCTGTTCAGCGGTCGCCGGCGAGGGCGAGGCGGCCGCTGCGGAAACCGCATGCGGGAAAGCGATGCCCGCTGCGAACAGCGGCACCGCGAGGACCATGCCGACGAGCGGCCGAGGGGTGGAAAGAATTGTCATCTACGCATCTCCTTCTGCCCGGGGGATGGTGGCTAATCGCCCTGGCTGTGCGGAGGGATCAGCTGCAGGTCGCGGAATTCGTCGAACCACGGGTAGCCCTGCCCGGCCAGCCCGTTGGGCGCCGACTGCACGGTGTACGGCGCGAACACGCTGTTGAGCAACCACGGCACCTTGTCCGGGCCGAAGTTCTGCACCATGAGGGTGTCCTGCCGGAAGCCGTAGCTGGCCATGGCCAGCCGCCCGGTGGCCCGGAACGTTGCCATCTGGTCGCGCAGGTAGTGCTGCTGGCTCTCGAACCAGGGGCTGCTGGACAGGAAGTCGTCCCATTGCTGCTGCGGGAACGGGTGCGCGATGGCCGCCTGGATCACCTGCCAGACCTTGGCGTCGGCGGGGAATCCGTAGCGCTCGGCGAAGCCGGCCGGGATCGGGTCGCCCATGTGCTCCTTCCAGTACCAGACGAGGGAGAACTCCGTGGCCAGGAACGTCTGGTCGGGTCGCAGCCGAGGAAGCACGTAGTCGAGGAACGGCTGGGTCGCCTCCCGGCTCGGCACGTGTGGATGGATGTCGACGCCCTGGATCTCAGGTGTCTCCCGGACGAACCGCATCCACCGCTCGGTGGCCGGCGTGCGGCGGTCGGGCAGGTCGAGGCGGTTGAGCGCGCCCATGTAGAGCCGCGTCTTACAGTCCGGCGCGCAGTGCGCCCGGCGGTAGGCGATGACCCGCTCGGCCACGGCCTCGTAAAAGTCGTTCAGGACGTCGGTGCGGTCCTGCGGGCGGCTCTCGATGAACGGCTCGTTCCCGACCACCAGGATGTCCACCCGTCCCATGACGACCGGCAGGACCTTGTCCAGGCGGGCCAGCTCGCCGGCCATCGCTTCGGTGCCCGCCGCCGGCATCTCCGTGTCGGCCAGAGGGAACTTCAGGCTGAGTGCGGTGCCGTAGCCTCGCCGCGAGGCGTCCAGCACGGTACGGAGTGTGGGCGTGCCCGCCGGGTCGCCGTGGTCCGCGTCCGGCATGGTGAAGAATCCCCGGATCCAGGTGGCCCGGGCGGCCTGAAGTTCCCGGTAGTTGAGGCTGTCGAGATTCTGGTTGAAGTTGGCGCCGAGAACACCGTCGGCGGCGTGTGCGCGGGTCATGGAACCTTCGGGCGTCGCACCGGATACGACACCGGCCTGTGCGCTTACGGCCGCCGCGCCCGATACGAGTCCAGTTGTCACGGCGATTACCGACAACAGTCGACGTAACATTCCATTCCTTCCGAGAGGGATTTGGATTGCGCTGCCGACGCTAGGAGGGCCACATTTTTCCGGCAATGACGCGGCACAATCCAAAGTGGCGCAAACGCGGGCGGCCGGGACAGGGAGCGAAGCACCAGCGCGGCGGCCGACTCTCCGGGTAGGAGAAACGGCCGCCGCGCGGGTGTTTCAGGCGGTTGCCATCCGGCCCGGGTTCCGGCGCTCGACGTACAGGCGGCCACCCTGCGGGCCGGTCCATTCGACGCGCACGACACCGGGCACGGCGGCGTCGGCGATGCGCGACGGGTCGGACCAGTAGCCGAAGTTGGGATTACGGAAGAACGTCGCCCACAGTTGGCCGCTGCGATCCATGAAGAAGTTGTTGTGGCCGGCGCCGACGCCCGCGGTCCACCGCTTGGAATACGGGCCCTCGAAATTGTCCGACACCGCGACTATCGCGTCGTACTGATACTGCGTGCGGCCGGGACCGGGCGGGTCGTAGGCGTACCGGGTGCTGCCGTCGGGATTGATCGACGTGCGGTCCCACGCGGCCTGGAGGAGGTAGTACCTGCCCTCGTGCTTGAACACGTACGCACCTTCGAGATACGGCTCGGGCGAGTAGGGCATCTGCTGGAACTTCGGGAGGTTCGTCGTCGGGACGATGTCCTCCATATCGTCCCGGAACTTCGCGTAGAGGTCGTTGTGCAGCACGAGCCACGCGTCGTCGCCCTCGGTGTACATGCTGCCGTCGATGTGGTGGTAGGCGCCGGGCTGGATGAACTTGGGTCCCCCGATGAACGAGTCACCGAAGGGCTTCTCGATGTTGCCCTCGATCAGCCGGTACGGGCCCTCGACCCCGCCCTCGCTCACCAGCAGGAAGGACCCGACCTTCCGGGAGTGGTCACCCATGCAGGCGACGATGTACCACGTGCCGCGGAAGTAGTGCACCTCCGGCGCCCAGGCCTGGCCGCGCTTGCCGAACTGGTCGTCGTACCAGTACTCCTGCCAGGGAGCGACGACTGTGCGTCCCGGCCGGTTCTCGCCGACGAACTCCGGTGACCACACCTTGCCCCGCTCGGCGTCGGGCCGGATGCCGGTGGTGTCGGCCAGCCTCCACGGCCCGTACAGGGACGGAGACACCCACAGGAAGATGCCGTCGTTCCACGGGCCGGCCGCGTCGAGCCCCGGTACCCGGGTGGTGCCCGTGGCGACGTACATCGGACGACCGTCGACGACGAAGCAGTTGACGTAGGTGTCGCGCATCCAGACCCGGCCGCGCTCCTCGTCCCGCGGCCGCAGCTCGAGCGGGAGGATGAAGGAGTTGTCCTCACGCGGCCACAGGTCCAGCTGGTTGTCCGCGAGCCCGTAGGGCTGGGGGTCGGGCCAGTTCGACGGGAACGACCGCGTCGGCGGAACCGCCGCCGAAGCCGCCTGCGCCGCGGTAGCGGGAAGTGCCGCCACTCCGAGGAAGCCAGCGACACCGGCCAACAAGGACCTCCGGTCGACGTGCAACCCGTTGTCGGAACTGCTCATCAGTCACGTCCTCCAGTCATGCAGGACGTCTGCCCTGCCTGCGAGGCAGGCTAGTGAGCCGGATTTCGACAGTGAATAGATGACAAAATGGTTTCTGATGCGCGTCCGCTGCGGCCTGGCACCGACATCAGGAGTTCCTCTCCCCCCGGGGGTCGGCCAACTCCATGAACCGGCAGTCGCGGCGTCCTCGGGCGCCGCGCGCCAGATGCCGGCAGCGTCGGCGCAGCTGGATCAAGGGGCGCGATGCCGCGTTCCATCGCCACCTTCTTGACGCCGTCGATACCCGGGCCGGCCTTCCTCGGCGGGGGGCTCGAGATCATCTCGCCGAAGATGATCGGCCTCGCCGGCGCCGGCACCGCCGCCGCGGGCCAGAACCACGCCAAGGGCCAGCAAACCAACGAGAATCAGTAGTGTTTCCAATCCTGGGTCCTCGCAGGTCTGGATCGCATGCCGAACACATTTACGAATCTGAGCGAACACCGCGGGAAGGTACCGGGCTGCCGCTCCTGCCGTCGGGCAGGCTCAACACAATAACCTCGTCGAGCAGCGTCTCGGCCGAGCCCCTCACCAGTTTCGTGAGGTGTGCAGTACAGCGAGTGCCACGCTGAGACCGCCGGCGGCGGTGGCGAGGGCGACGGCCGCCAACCAGCGGCCGGGCGCGCGGGCCGCGCTCAGCACGGCCGGGGCGGCAGAGGGCGGGAGACGGCGTCGCAGCGCCGCTGCGGCGACGATGATCACTGCCGCCGCGCCGCCGATGGCGGCCAGGAAGGCCCAGCCGCCGCGGTGCGGCAGGAGGAACCGGCCGGCCACGGCCGTCGCGACGACAAATGCGGTTGCGGTGCGGCGCCACGCCAGCACTGTCCGTTCAATCTGCAGCCCCTGATCAGCTGGCGCGGCCGGCCGCGGGACGGGTCGTGAGGGCAGCGAGTGGCCAGGGTCGGTCACAGGATGAGCCCCAGCAGGACTAGGACGCCGACGAGCAGGAGGCCCGCACCGACCGGTACGGCCATCAGCGGCGGTGGGAGGCCTCTCCCCCGTCTCAGGGCCAGTTCGGTGCGGACCCAGCCGAACCAGGCCTGGGCGGGGGCGGCGGCGCCCAGCAGGATCAGCACGATCGCCGACGCTCGGCGCAGCCCGGGCACGATCGGCAGGTTCACCGCCTCCAACGCCACGCCTGCGGCGAACAGCGCCAGGGAGGTGCGGATCCACGCCAGGAACGTGCGTTCGTTGGCGAGGCTGAATCGTGGATCGGGGTCGCTGCCCTGGCTGAAGACGCGGCGAGGCCACCGGGTCGAGGCGCCCTCAGATGCCTGGCTGTCGGCGGGCGGGGCGGTGGAGTCAGGTTTCACCATGCTGAGAGCCCCTTGACGATCGCGATGACGCTTCCGGTGAGGGCGAGCGCCAGCACCCAACGGCGGGTGGCGGTCTCCGGCAGCCACCGGGCGAGCCAGTGCCCGCCGCCGATTCCGGCGAGCATTGCCGCCCCGCAGGCCAGCAGCAGCCTAGACGACAGGACCGGCGGGCCCTTTGCCGCCAGCGACAGCACGTTCGTGACCAGGCCGACGAGCTGCACGGTGGGGACGAAGCTTCGGTGCTCCCAGTCGGTGCTCGCGGCGTAGACCGCGAGCGGGGGTCCGCCCGTTCCGGCGGTGGTGTTGAAGAAGCCGGACGCGAAGCCCGATGCCACCGCCCCGCCCCGCTGTCTGAGGAAGGGCATGCTCTGGCCGGCCGCCACCCAGCTTACTGATCCCGCGGTGATCAGGCCGATGCCGACGAGCAGGACCGGACCGGGCAGTTCGCGGACCACCCAGACGCCCAGGGGCAGGGCCAGGATCACCCCGGTGATCATCTGGAGGGCGACGCGGCGGCGCAGCGTCCGGGCGGTCACGCACAGCACGATCAGGTTGATCGTGGCGGAGAGCAGGTTGGCCAGGGTGACGCCCGAGAAAGGGCCGAGGATGACGACCAGGAACGGGGCGGCCACGAGGGCGAAGCCCAGGCCGGTTGCTCTCTGCATGGTGGCGCCGAGGGCGACCGCGCCGACGGCGAGCACGTCGCCGATGGGCACCATGTCAGTCGGACACGGCGTCGTCGACCACGTCGGCGAGGCGTCGCAGCCGGTCGACCGAGATGTTGCGCAGGTCGTCGGCCATGGTGGGGCTGCCGACGACCGACGCCCAGACGGCGCGGCCGGCGAGGAAGCCGGAGGCTCCGGCCCGGCAGGCGAGTCGCACGGCGTCGGGGAACAGTTCTGCCGGTACGCCGGAGGACAGTACGACCCACGGGCTGTTGATGGCTGAGGTCAGCGCCTCGCATCCTGCGGTGATCTCGTCGGGGGTGCCCTTGCCGTGGGTCGGTACCTCGGACTTGTAGAGGTCGGCGCCGAGGTCGCCGAGTTCGCGGGCGGCGGCGTGGATGCCCGCTTCGTGGTCGTAGGCGCTGCCGTCGCGGGGGCCGCGGGAGACCGGTTCGATGATGCTGACGAGGCCGGCGTCGCGGCAGCGGGTGACGAAGTCGGTGACCATGGCGATTCGCGGGTCGGGCGCCTCGTCGGGCCGGTAGAGCACGAGCAGCTTGAGGGCCTTCGCGCCTTCCTTCTTCACGGTCTCGGGGTCGACCTCGGGGTCGATGGTCACGTCTGCGACGAACTCGGTGGCGCTGGGGGTGAACGCGTCGGCCGCTGCGATCAGCGCGCAGGAGGGGTCGACGGCGTTGTCGGCGATGACGGCGTCCCAGCCGAACTGCTTGTCGATGAGGATCGCCGAGGCGTACGGGCTGAGCGCCCGTGCGGCGTCGACCTTGAAGGCGGTCAGCTGCGCGTCGGTCACCGGCTGGGGCTGGCGTGCGGCGAACATGGCGCGCAGGGCCTCGCGCTGGTCGACGGCGAGCATGGCGTAGCCGCCTGAGGGGCGGGCGAGGATCGAGGGGTTGACGGTCACTGTTTCCTCCAGCGCGGGAGCGTCCGGTCCGCCGCCGAGGTGGGCGACGCCGAGGCGCCAAGAATCAAAGGATGTTCGAAAACTAACATCCGATGGTGGGGAAAGAACAGAGGCTAGACTACGGACGTGTCAGTGGAAGCCATGCGCTACGACGGCGCCCCGCAGCGGCGCACGCACATCATGGCCGCGCTGCGCCGGGCCGGCTTCCTCTCCGTCGCCGACATCAGCGCCCAACTCGGCGTCTCGCAGATGACGGTCCGCCGCGACCTGCGGCGACTGGCCGACAACGGTGAGGTCCAGCTGGTCCACGGCGGCGTCAGCCTCCCGCCGGGCGGCGTCGCGGCCCCCGGGTACGCCTCCCGCGCCCTGAGCCACGCCGGCGCCAAGCGGGCGATCGGCGCCGCGGCGGTCCGCCTGGTCCAGGGCGGGGACACGATCGGCATCGACAGCGGCACGACCGCCGCCGAGGTGGCCCACGCGCTGCCTGAGGACTTCGACGGCTGCGTGATCACCCACTCGGTTCCCGTGCTGGCCCACATGCTGTCCCGGCCCAGGTCAAGGGTCATCGGGATCGGCGGCGAGCTGCTGCACGACAACCAGGCGATGGTGGGCTTCGCCGCGCTGGATCTCGTCCGGCGCATGCGGGTGCGCCTGCTGTTCCTCGGTGCCAGCGCCGTCGATGAGCGGGGTGCGTACGTGCGCTCGGAGGTCGAGCTGAGCGCCAAGCACGCCCTCATGGACATCGCCGACGAGGTTGTGCTGCTCGCCGATGCGAGCAAGCTGACGGCCACGGCGCCCGTTCAGGTGTGCGGGTTCGACCGCATCGACACCCTGCTCGTGGACGGTCCGCTGCCCGCCGCCGTGGCCGCGGCCGCGCGCCGCACGGGCACCCGCGTCCTGACCACCTAGCCGTCCGAAGCGCCGGAGCCGGTGTAGACCGTCCCCAGTCGTGGCGAATTCTCCCGGTGCGGCCCCCGGACGCGGCATAGGTCTGCGCCGTCGCGCCCCCGCTGGGGCATAAGTGCGTTTTGCCGGCTGCAAACTCGCTGCCTTTTCTTTGTTTCGTGCTCTTGACGTCTCGGTGACATGCGTTCAACACTGCATGCAGATCTCGTCGACGTGAGAGAAGGCACATGGACCTCAAGGCCGCCCCCTCAGCCACGGAGACCGGCGTGGCCGTGCTGCCGGACGCCGACGTGGTGGACGTGCGGTGCCGGATCTTCCGGGCGCGCCCCACCGAGGCGATCGCCATGTCCTTCGCGCCGCTGACCCACCGCGTGATGGTCCTGATCGAGGTCGAACTGGCCGACGGTTCGGTCGGCGTCGGCGAGAGCTGGGCGAACTACCCGGCCTGGGCGTGGCGCGAGCGGGTCGCCACCATCCACGACGGCGTCGCGCCGCTCATCAAGGGTCGCCGCTTTCCGGACCCGGCCACGGCCCAGCGTGCGCTGGTCGCACAGCTGTCGCCGCTGGGCCGCCAGTGGGGCGCCCCCGGCCCGGTTCACCAGGCGATCAGCGGCGTCGACATGGCGCTGTGGGACCTCGCCGCCCGCCACGCCGGCACCAGCCTGGCGCGACTGCTCAGCGCGAACCCCCGCACGGAACTGCCGGTCTACGGCTCCAGCCTCGGACCCACCGGCGTCGCCGAGGTCGCCCACCGCTGCGCCGCGCTCGGGCTCACCGCCGTCAAGGTCAAGGTCGGGTTCGGCGCGGACACCGACCTGAGCAACGTCGGGACCGCCCGGCGGATCCTCGGCGACCAGGTGCAGATCTTCGCCGACGCCAACCAGGCGTGGCGGCTGGCCGATGCGCTGGAGATGATCCCGGCGCTGGCCGACCTCGGCGTCGCGTGGGTTGAGGAGCCACTCGCCGGCGACCGCCCCGCCGAACTGGCCGAGCTGAGCCGGCGCACCCGGATGCCGCTGGCGACCGGGGAGAACCTCTACGGCGCCGCGGCGTTCACGCCGTACCTGGACGCGGTGGAGATCCTGCAACCGGACCTCAGCAAGGTCGGCGGCGTCACCGAATACCTGCAGGTGCTGGCGGCCGCGACGGCAGCCGGACGCACCGTCAACCCGCACCTCTACAACGGTGCCGTCGCCACCGCCGCCACCGTCCAGGCCGGCGCCATCTCACCAGCGACCCGGCTCATCGAGTGGGACATCCGCTCCAACCCGCTGCGGCAGGCCGCCGACGGCCTGCTCACCGCCCACGGCACGGTCCGCGTGCCGGACGGGCCCGGATTCGGCATCGAACTCGACCAGCACCAGCTCGACGCGTACGAGGAGCAGCTACCGTGACCGACCCCATCGTCAACGACATCCGCTCGGCCGCCACCGCCGTACGCGTGCACGGCCGGGTGGCGGGCGGACCGCGGCTCGCGGTGCTCGACCCGGCCACCGGCACGCCGTTCACCGAGGTCAGCACGGGCAACGGCGCGGACGCGGCGGCGGCGCTCGGTCTCGCCCGGCAGGCCCTGCCCGTCTGGGCCGGCACGTCGCCCGCCGCGCGGTCGGCGGCCCTGCGGGCCATCGCCGCAGACGTCGAGGCGCTCGCCGCGCAGCCCGAGTGGCCCGCCCTGATCACCAGGGAGAGCGGCAAGCGGCTCGCCGAATCGGTGGCCGAACTGGGGCTGACCGTCGCCTACTTCCGCATCATCGCGGACCTGCTGGACCGGCAGGAGGCCGAGCGGCTGTCCGTCGTACCCGGCATCAGCCACCGGGTGACCACCCGGCCCGCCGGTGTCGCCGCGGTCCTGACCCCCTGGAACTTCCCGGTCTCCATCCCGGCTCGCAAGATCGCGCCGGCGCTGGCAGCCGGCTGCCCGGTGCTGTTCAAGCCCTCCGAACTGACGCCGCTGTCATCGATGGTGCTCGCCGCGGTCGTCGAACGGCACGTCCCCGAAGGGGTCCTGTCGACGGTGCTCGGCACCCCCGCCGACGTCGTCGACCCGTGGCTTGCTGACCGCAGCGTCGGCGTCGTGTCCTTCACCGGGTCGACCCGGGTCGGGCGGCTGGTCGCCGCGGCCACAGCGCCACGCTTCGTGCGCACGGTGATGGAACTCGGCGGCTGCGCACCGTTTATCGTGCTGCCCGATGCCGATCCGCAGGCGGCTGCGCAGACGCTGCTGGTGGCCAAGTACCGCAACAACGGCCAGTCCTGCATCGCGGCGAACCAGATCCTCGTGGCCCGCGAGGTCGCCGCCGAATTCACCGAGGCGTTCATCGCGGCGACCGAGAAGATGGTCGTCGGCCCGCCCACCGATCCAGCCACCGACCTCGGCCCCCTGGCCCCGGCCGCCGACCCGGCCCGGATGGCCGCACTCGTCGAGGAGGCGGTGAGCAAGGGCGCGAAGAAGATCACCAGCGGCGCCGTCCCCGACAGCGGCCACTTCGCGCCGGCGACCGTGCTGCTGGACGCGCCCGTCGACAGCCGGGTGATGACCGACGAGATCTTCGGCCCCATCGCGCCGATCCACGTCTACGACGACCTCGACGACGCGCTGGCCCTGCACCACGCCACCGGGTACGGCCTGGCCGGCTACGTCTGCAGCGCGGACCTCGACCGCGCCCACGCCGTCGCCGACCGGCTCTGCGCCGGGATCGTCGGCATCAACACCGGCACCCCGAACACGCCGTGGATCCCGTTCGGCGGCGTGCAGGACTCGGGCCTGGGGTACGAGGGCGGCCGGCCCGGCCTGGAAGCCTTCCAGACCTTCCTGTCCGTCGCCTCCAAGGCGCAGGTGTGACCATGCGACTGGTCATCGGACAGACCGGCGCGCCCACCAGCGTCGTCAACGCCAGCCTCCACGGCTTCCTTGAGGCGGCGGCGGACCACGACGTGCTCGCGCTGCGGGGCGGCCCGGACGGCCTCGTCGAGGGCCGGCTCACCCCGGTCACCGCCGCGGACGTGCCGGCCGCCGCCACCCGCCACGGCGGATCCTGGCTCGGCGCCGGGCGGCGGGCGGTCACCGAAGCGGACCTGGACACCGCGCTGGACGCGCTGGCCGCCAACGACGTCGACGGCGTGGCGCTGATCGGCGGCAACGGGACGATGGCACTGCTGCACGCCCTCGCCGGGCGGGCCGCCGCGACCGGACGCGAACTGAACGTCGTCGGCATCCCGAAGACCGTGGACAACGACCTGGTCGGCATCGACCACTGCCCCGGCTACGGGTCCGCCGCCCGCTACCTGACCACGGTCGTGCCGGACCTGGCCCGCGACCACGAGGCGATGCGCGGCATCGAACCGGTCCGCATCGTGGAAACCCTCGGCCGCTCGGTGGGCTGGCTGGCCCTCGCCGCGACCTGGCACCGCGACGATCCGGCGTACGCGCCGCACCTGGTCCTGATCCCGGAGCTCACCTTCGACCGGGCGGCGTTCCTCACCGCCGTGCAGGACGCCCTGCGCACCCACGGTCGGGCGTTCGTGGTCGTCAGCGAAGGCGCCGCCAGTGAGCTGACCGACGACCCGTTCGAGGCGGTCAACCACACCCGGATCATCCTCGGCGGCGTCTCCCGGACCCTCGCGGGGCTGGTGAGCACCGAACTGGGCGTCGCCGCCCGCGGTGAGGTCCTCGGCATGGTGCAGCGCAGCAGCGGCGCGCTCGCCAGCGACGTCGACCGGGCGGAGGCGGCAGAGGCCGGGCGGCAGGCGGCGAAGCTGCTGGCCGACCGCGCCACCGGACTGATGGTCGGCCTGCAGCGCAGCGCCGGCGAGACCGTGTACGACCCGGTGCCGCTCGCGGAGGTGGCCGGCCGGACCCGGCCCGTGCCGCCGCGGTGGCGCAGTACCAACCCCGCCGACCTCGGCGACTTCTACGACTGGCTTACCCCACTCCTCGGTCAGAACTGAAAGGCATAACGAGATGCGGAACAAGTTCTTGAGCGCCGGGTTCGCCCTGGCCCTCGTCGGCGGGCTGGCCGCCGGCTGCGGCGGCGGCGACTCCGGCGGCAGCGCCAACGAGATCTCGATCGTCATGTCCAACCACCCATGGCAGAAGGCCATCGAGCCGCTGATCCCGGAGTTCGAGAAGACCTCCGGTGTGAAGGTGAAGGTGCAGACCTTCGCCGAGCAGCAGGCGCGCGACAAGATCTCGCTGAACCTGCAGTCACACAGCTCCTCCATGGATGTGTTCATGACGCTGCCGTCGCGGGAGGGCCTGCAGTTCGCCAAGGCCGGCTACTACGCTCCGCTCGACGACTACATGAGCAAGTCCGCCAGCTACGACGCCGCCGATTTCCCGGCCGCGGTCAAGACCGGCATGACGATCCAGGACAAGATGATCGCCGCGCCGGTGAACGTCGAGGGTGTCGTCCTCTACTACCGCACGGACCTGTTCAAGCAGTACGGCATCACGCCGCCGAAGACCCTCGACGAGCTGCCCACGGTCGCAGCGGCGATCAAGCAGAAGTCCGCTGGCAAGGTCACCCCGATCGCGCTGCGCGGCCAGTCCGCCGCGCTGCCGTTCACCTTCGGCCCGTTCCTGCACTCGCAGGGCGTGGAGTGGACCAAGCCCGACGGCACCCCCAACTTCGACAGCCCGGGCGCCGCTGACGCGATCAACCGGTACGCGACCCTCGCCAAGGAGTACGGCCCGCCCGGCGTGGTCAACAACACCTACACCCAGTCCTCGGCGCTGTTCGCGGCCGGCAACGCGGCGATGGAGCTGGAGTCCAGCAACGAGGTCAGCAGCATCAACGACCCGAAGACCTCCAAGGTGGTCGGCAAGATCGGGGTGCTGGACTTCCCGGCCGGCTCGGCGGGCTCGAAGTCGACCGTCCTGAACTGGGGCATCGCGATGTCCTCGTACTCCAAGCACAAGGACGCGGCCTGGAAGTTCATCGAGTGGGCGACCGGCAAGGCGACCCAGCTCAAGCTGACCGAGGGTGGCATCGCGCCGCCGCGGACCTCCGTCGCCCAGGACAAGGCGTACACCGACACGCTGAACACCGACACGCTGAAGCAGTGGAGCAAGGCGCTGGCCAACGTGCAGGAGAACGGCTCCACCGAGGTCGGCCCGGTCGGTGTCGCCGCCCCTGAGATGCGCAAGGTCGTCGGCGACGCGGTCGGCAAGGTGATCCTCGGCCAGGCCGACGCCAACGCCGCGGCCAAGCAGATCCAGGACGGCCTGACCCCGCTGCTGGCGAAGAACGCGAGCTAACTGCCATGAGCGCCCTGATCACGAAGTCGCCCGCCGCCTCCGGCTCCGCCAGTGCGGGGCCGGGGGCGGGGGCGCCGCCCCCGCGCCGCCGCCGGGTCGACCCGACCGCCCGGGGCGTGCTGCCGTTCGCGCTGCCGGCCGTGCTGGTCACGGCCGTGCTCGTGCTGGTGCCGATCGCGTACACGGTCTGGCTGTCCGTCAGCGACCGGCACGCCGACGGGACGAACTCCGGCTTCCTCGGGTTCGCCAACTACGCCGAGATGTTCGGCAACCCGCAGTTCTGGAACTCGCTGAAGATCACGCTGTTCCTCTTCGTGGTCTGCCTGCTGGTGGAGACCGTCCTCGGGCTGGCCCTGGGCTACGTGATGAGCCTCGACGTGCCGGGCCGGCGGATCTTCCAGGGCATGATGCTGGTCCCGGCGATCACCGCGTCCGTCGCGGTCGGCCTGGTCTGGCTGCTGATCATGGACCCGTCGCTCGGCGCGGCCAACCAGATCCTCGCCAAGGTGGGCATCGACCCGGTGGTGTGGCTCGGCGACCCGGACATCGCCCCCTGGTCCATCGCCCTGGTCGACATCTGGCAGTGGACGCCGTTCATGGCGCTGATCATCTCCGCCGGGATCCGGGCGCTGCCCGAGGAGCCGTTCGAAGCCGCCGCGATCGACGGCGCGAGCGGCTGGCGCACGGCCTGGAACATCGGCCTGCCGCTCCTGCGCCCCGTGCTCACCGTGGCGATGCTGCTGCGCACCGTCGACCTGGTGCGCTTCTTCGACACGATCTACATCATGACCCAGGGGGGTCCGGTGAACTCCACGAACACCCTCAACGTGTACGGCTACAACGCCGGCTTCGTCGACCACGAGCCGAGCTACGCCGCCGCCCTACAGATCGCCCTGCTCGTCCTGGTGATCGTGATCGCGGGCGGGTTCACCTGGTTCCGGCAGCGGGCCGCGCGATGAACAAGCGCGTCGGCGGCGTGTACGCCGCATACCTCGTCTTCGCCGTCATCTTCTTCGGCCCGGTGCTGTTCATGCTCTGGTCGTCGCTGCGCAACAACGTCGACATCACCGGCTCGCTGTTCAACGTCGGGTCGCCGCTGACGCTGGAGAACTTCACCAACCTGTTCGAGCGCTTCGAGTTCGGCCGCTACATCGCCAACAGCTTCATCGTGGCCGGCGGGTCCACCATCCTCGGGCTCGTCCTCGGCGCGCCGGCCGCGTACGTGATCGTGCGCCGCAAGATCGCCGCGCTGGGCTTCGTCACGCTGCTGGCCCGCATGGCCCCCGGCGTGCTGTTCGTGCTGCCGCTGTTCGTGCTGTCCACCCGCATCGGCGGCCCGGACAGCCTCGCGCTCAACTACGCGCTGCTGATCGCCGCGCACCTGATCATCACGCTGCCGCTGTGCATCTGGCTGCTGGTGCCGTTCTTCGAGGAGATCCCGATCAGCATCGAGGAGTCCACGCTGATCGACGGCGCGAACGCCTGGCAGCGGTTCCGCCAGATCGCGCTGCCGCTGGCCCTGCCCGGGCTGTCCGTCGCGCTGACACTCAGCTTCATCTTCAGCTGGAACTACTTCCTGTTCGCACTCGCCCTGGCCAACGAGCGGACCCTGCCGCTGACCGTCATCGCGTTCAACTTCATCGGCCAGGGATCCAACGACTTCGGCGGCCTGATGGCCGCGAGCACCCTAATCTCCGCACCCGCCCTGCTGCTGACGGTCTTCGCGCAGCGCTGGCTGGTCCGCGGCATCACCGGAGGAGCCGTCAAGTGACATCCATGCGGGCCCGCTTCCAGGGCAACGGCGAAATCACATTCGACAAGGTCGCCCTCGGCGACATCGCCGAGGGCGACGTGCGGCTGCGGGTCGACGTCTGCGCGCTCTGCGGATCGGACAAGCGGCTGCTGCACAGCGGCGCGCCCGTCGTCCCGGGCCACGAGATCGGCGGCACGGTCGTCGGCGGGGCGCTGCCCGAAGGCACCCGCGGCATCGTCTACATCCCCGTCTTCTGCGGCACCTGCCTACGCTGCGCCGCCGGGCGCACCAACCAGTGCCTGAACCTGTCGCAGCTGATCGGCTGGCAGCGCGACGGCGGCTTCGCCGAGCACGTGGACGTCCCCGCCCGGTGCGTCCTGCCCGTGCCGGACGACATCCCGCTGTCGGTGGCGGTCCTCGGACTCGACACGGTCGGCACCGCCGCCCACGCCCTGCGGCTGGCGCAGCGAACGCAGGACTCGGTGGACCGGGCGCTGGTCGTCGGCGCCGGGCCGCTCGGCCTCGGTGTCGTCGCCGTCGCCCAGGCCATGGGAATCGCCGTGGACGCCTACGACCCCAACCCCACCCGCCTCGCGGCCGCGGCGGCACTGGGCGCCACGCCCGCCGGCGACCTGTCCGCCGAGAACCAGTACGACATGGTCGTCGAGGTCAGCGGCGCGAACGCGGCCCGGGAGACAGCACAGCGGGTGGTCCGGCCCGGCGGCACGATCGTCGCGCTCGGCGAGTCGAACGAGCCGTACACGATGCCCGCGACGCCGCGCTGGCGGCGGACCGACTGCTACACCGTCCGGTCCTTCTACTTCCCCGTCAACGAGGTCGAGGCGAACTGGGACCTGCTGCGGGTCATGGGCGCCTCGCTGCGCGACCTCATCGTCAAACCCCTCACCCTGCCGGAGCTGCCCGAGGCGTTCGCCCGCTTCGTAGCCGGCGACTACGTCAAGCCGTGCATCGTGTCCGCGGACGCCCACCTCGTGTCGGAGGCACCCCGATGAGCCTGTTGATCCTCGCCGTCGACCAGCGACCCTGGCTCACCCAGGCCCTCTACGGCCACACCGCCACCGCCCTGCCCGCCGAACGCGCCGCGATCACCGACGGCAAGCACATGGTCCTGGAAGGACTGCTCGCCGCCCTCGACGCCGAGCCGCGCCTGGCCGCGCACGCCGGCATCCTCGTCGACGAGCAGCTCGGGGCGGGCGTTCCCGAGCGGGGCCGAGCCCAGCACGTCACGCTGAGCATGCCGGTCGAACGCGGCGGCTGCGACGTGTACGAGACCGAACCCGCCGACCTGCCGGGCTTCCTCGCCCACTTCCGCCCCGAACTGCCCAAGGTGCTGGTCCGCTACAACGTCGAAGGGTCGGCGACGGACAACCGCGAGCAGCGGTCCCGGCTGGCCAAGGTCTCCCAGGCCGTCCGGGACTCCGGCGGCCGGTTCCTCTTCGAACTGCTCGTGCCTCCCACACCGCAGCAGCGGGACATCCCCAGCGAGGTGTTCGACACCGAGGTACGGCCCGCACTCATCCACCGGGCGATGACCGAAATCCTCGAAGAGGTGCCCGTCGACGTCTGGAAGCTGGAACACCTCGGCGCCCCGGAGCACTACCGAACCGCCGCCGACCTCGCCGCCCAGGCCAGCGGCGAATGCATCCTGCTGGGCGCGAACGCACCGACCGCCACACTCGACGGATGGCTGACCGACGCCGCCGCCAACGGGTTCACCGGCTTCGCCATCGGCCGTAGCATCTGGTGGGACTCGCTGCGCGGACTCCTGGCCGGCGAACTGACACGGCCCGAGGCGACCGCGGCGGTCGCTGCCAACTACCGCCACTTCGCAGGGACGTTCCTCCAGTGACCAGCTCTCTCCAGACCGACCCGCAGCGCGTCGGTGAAGTGCTCTACAAGACCCTGCGCGACCGGATCATCTCCGGTGAGCTACGGCCCGGCACGCGGCTGAGCGTCCCGGCCCTCGCCGAGGAGTTCCGCGTCAGCCGCAGCCCCGTCCGAGACGCGGTCATCCGCCTCGTCCAGGAAAACCTAGCCGCCGAGACGATGAACCGCGGCGCGGAGGTCGCACGCATCTCCCGCGCCGAACTCGTCAGCCTCTACGAGGCGCGCGAGGTCCTGGAAGGAGCCGTGGCGCGGCTGGCCACGGAGAAGTACGACGGCGCGCTACGGCGAAGCCTGCTCGCGCTGCTCACCGAACACCGCGTGGTCGCCGAAGAGGGTGACTTCGCCCGCCACATCGAACTGGACGCGGCGTTCCACCGCGAGATCAGGCAAGCGGCACAGAGCCCCGTGCTGGCCCGGATGCTCGACGGCGTCCAGAGCCGGGTCCTGGTGGCGATGCGCTCGACCAGCCTGACCGGTGGCATGGTCCAGGCCGTTCACGACCACCAGGCCATCTTCGAGGCCATCGGCTCCGGCGACGCAGAAGCCGCCGAGGAAGCCGCCCGCGCGCACATCCGCCGACTCAGGGAGTTACTCCGTGCTGCTGACTGAGGCCCGCTTCTTCGGCACCGGCGACGTACGGCTGCTCAAGTCCGCGCCCGCACCGCTCGGCCCGGCGGAGGTGGCGATCGCGCCCCTCGCGGTGGGCGTCTGCGGCACCGACAGCCACATCGTCGCCGGCAGCTTCGCCGCCGCCCCGCAGGTCGTGCTCGGCCACGAGGTGTGCGGGCGGATCACCGAAGTCGGTACGGCCGTCGACGAGCTCTCCGTCGGCGACCTGGTCACCGTCGAACCGCACGACTACTGCACCCGGTGCACGTACTGCCGGCTCGGGCAGGAACACCTCTGCGACAGCAAGCGCGGATACGGCGTCAAACTCGACGGAGGCATGACCGAGCGAATGGTGGCGCCGGCGCGGATCGCGTACCGGCTCCCCCAGGCGACGCCGCCGTGGATCGGCGCGCTCACCGAGCCGCTCGCCTGCTGCCTGCACGGCATGGACCAACTGAACCCGCGCTCCGGGCTGCCCATCCTCATCTTCGGCGCCGGACCCGCCGGAGCGATCATGGTCGCCCTCGCCAAGGCCCGCGGGCTCGCGCCCATCGTGGTACTCGACCCGCGCGCCGACCGCCGCGACGCCGCCCTGCGGATGGGCGCGGACGCCGCCCTCGACCCGGCGTCGCTGGACGAAGCCACCTCGCTGACCGGCGGACTCGGCTTCCCACACGTGATCGACGCGGTCGGCTCCGGCCGGATCCTGGAAACCGCGATCACCGTCTCGTCACGCGGCGGTCGCATCCTCGTCTTCGGGGTCGCCCGACCCGACGACGAGGCCCGGGTACGCCCCAACGAGATCTTCGCGCGAGAGCTGACCCTGGTCGGTGCGGTGATCAACCCGTACACCCACCACCGGGCCGTGCAGATGCTGCCGACCCTCGGCCTGGACCGGCTGCGCCCGGCCTTCTACCGCCTGGACCAACTGCCCGAGGCCCTTGAATCGCAACGGACCGGTACTGCCGACAAGGTGTTCATCGCCCCGCACGGCATCGCCGCCGCACAAGGCTGACACATCAGTGCCGGTACGCGGGCTGGTCATCGCTGGAGGTCAGCCTGGGCGAGGACTTCCGGTAAGACCAGCAGCTTGGCGAGTGCCTTAGATCGCAGGGCGGTAACCGATGAACACAGCCCTGTCGGGGACCGGTGTTGTTTGACGCGGTTGAGCGCAGCGGTTGTCCCTAACCTGCTCTCCGGTCTCGGCTCCGAACCCGGCGAGATTGCCGACGGGCAGGCGGCGTGGCCGAACCGTCAAGACGGCTCGGCCACGCTGTCGGCCGGTCAAGGGTGCACCCGGGTGGCCGGGCTGTCCCCTGGCAAGCCTGACATGTCGGCCTCGACCGGGGGCACCGGAGTGCTTCCCAGAATGTTGCCGTTCTTGGAGTAAGCGGTGAGGGTGGCCGGCTGGTTATGCGGTACCGAAGCGGTGCCGGCGTTCGACTCATCAAGGGTGACCGCGATGGGGGGCGCCGCTGACCGCGACCGTGACGCGGTCCACGTCCGGCGGGGCCACGACGGTCGACCTCACACTGCTGGCATGGGCTGGTCGGCCGCCCTGGTCCAGCCGAGGAAGCGGCGATGCAGCACGCCGGCCGGTGTCCAGGGCATGTCCTCGGTGGCTTGGACGAGGTAGGAACCGAGGTAGAGGGCCAGCGACACCGGGGCGTCGGCGTACTCGGCCCGCAGCTCCCGCTTCCGCGTCGGGCAGGGCCAGGGCAGGTCGCAGCCTCCGCAGCTCCAGATCGGCATGACCGGGCCATGGGTGGTCACCGCACACCCTCCAGGAACCGCGTAGTGATCGTCCGAGCCTGCCGGCTGGTCGCCCAATCCACCTGCCAGCACGGATACGGCGCCAGCCGCGACCACCACACCCGGCAGCCGACGCACATGCCGTCGATCCCTCGGACGTGCACCGCGAGGATCGCCTGCTCCTGCCCGCTACTCACTGCTCACCCTCCTGCGGCCAGTGGCCACGATTGATCGGAATCCGGTGCCGGGCACGGCATGGCAGGTCTGCTCCACAGCGGCAGATGCGCCGCCAGAGCCGCCACGACCACACCGGCCGATGCCTGCGGGCGAGAGTCAGCGCGACGGCCGAGAGGTATTCGTCATACGAGACGCGCCGCACGTACCCTCCCTCGTCGATCACGAGGGCTGCCCGTTGCCCTCGAAGCTGAGAGGGACGCGACGACCAGGCAACACCCGCACCGCCCGCCGCATCCCGTGAGCAAGAAGCTACGGTCGGTTGCAGAGCTGAATGGGTATGGTTCGTACCCCTAGACGAGTAAGTCCTAACTCAGGGCGGGGCTGCGGATGCAGCGAAGGGTGTTGATGATCCGTTTGTGACGACAGACATCAACACCCTTCTCACCGCACTGTACGTGAAGATCGACGACT
>NZ_JBSGJR010000001.1:0-49241 GCF_053605645.1 Micromonospora sp. NPDC003776 | reverse complement strand
CTCGTACCGACTGGGGCAACCCTACGGGGCCGCACACCGCCGACAGAAAAGGGTGGCCACCCTCGCCGCACGCGAGGGAGGCCACCAGGTGATCATCGTTTCGGGTTCCGCAGCGAGCGGATGCTCCTCGCCAGTCAGGCCGGCCAAGGCCACGGCGACCTGGTGGAGAGTTGCCCCTACGTCGGTGGCCGTCGAGCCGCTCCCGGCGCCGTCGGTGTGTCTGGCGTAGGCGCGGGCGACGGCGTGACCGTAGGTGCGCTCGACCCAGGTCAGGGTGGTATGCCTCAGCCAGTGTTTACTGATCTACACCGGCTCACGCGACGGCTACCTTCTGTTCAATGCCCGGCAACGGAAGGTGACAACGCTCTGCCGGATCCCCGTGCCCGTCGCGGGGTGCGGTACCAGCTCACGGTCGTCGTCACTGCTGCCATGTGTGCCGTAGTGGCCGGCTACCGCTCGTACGCCGCGATCGCTGAGTGGGTCGCTGACGTCCCGGCCGCGACCGCGCTGGGCGGTCCCTTGGTGGTGAGCGGACTCATCACCGCTGACCCAACGCTCGGTGAGGTCCTGCCGAATGAGACGACGACCGTCGGCTACTGACCGGTTATGCTGCTGCGGCCGGAGCGGTGGGGACGAACCGGGCGCGGGGCGGAGGGTGGAACAGTGGTAGAGGCTGGGCAGGACCGGTGGGTCGACGTCTCACCCTCGCAGTTTCCTCACGAAGCCGAGGGACTGGCCCTGGTCCGGGCGATCATGCCCGACGAGACGCCGTTTCGCGCCTGGTCGAACTTTGAGTTCCGCGATTCGCGGGGCCGATGGCACGAGGTCGATCTGCTCCTTCTCGGTCGTAAGCAGCTGCACCTCATCGAGCTCAAGTACTACTCCGGCACACTCCGGGGTGACGATCAGCGCTGGGCCCGTGACGGTCGGCGGCCGGAAGATTCCCCGCTCAAGCTGACGCGGCGTAAAGCGCAGTATTTCGCGAGCAAGTTGAGAGACGAGCTGCGGCTGTGGGCGCAGGAGCAGAACGTTCAGATCTCCGACGAGCGGGACGTCATTCCGTTCGTCCAGGAGGCCGTCTTCCTGCACCACCCCGACCTGCGCTGCGTTCTCAGCCCGGCGAGTGCGATCAACCTCTATGGCCTCGACGACCGCGTCTCGCAGAGCCACCTCACGGGCATCTCCGAACTCGTGCTCGAACCTGCAGGACGGCGAGCGATCGGCCCGAACCAGGAGCACATCCTGGTCAAGCTGTTGGAGCGCATCGGCCTCGTGCAACGCCGGGAACGTGAGGCAGGGTCCTGGGTCATCGAAGACCAGGCCATCGACTCCGACGAAGGCTGGCAGGATTGGCTCGCCTACCACCGGGTGGTCCAGCAGGACCGTGCCCGGATCCGCTTCCGGGTGCTGCCGCCGACAGCGAGTCAACCGGAGCGCGCCGCGGCCCGTCAGATCGCGGAGCACGAGTTCCGCATCATGTCGCGGCTGCAGCACGACGGGCTGCTGCGCCCTCGCGACCTGGTCGAATCCGAACTTGGCATCGGGCTTGTCTACCCGTACGACCAGCAATGGCAACGTCTCGACCTGTGGCTCGCCGGGCAGGAACAGGGCGTACCGCTGGCGACGCAGCTGTCGATGATCCGCCAGATCGGCGAGGCTTTGCAGTACGCCCACAACAACCGGGTCGTCCACCGCGGGCTGATTCCGTCCGCGGTGTGGGTGCGTCCGGTCCCCGGCACCCAGGGTGACGTCAAAGTTCGGGTCGGTGACTGGCAGGGCTCCGGAAGTCTCCAGAGCGTCTTAGCCACCAGCGGCACGGTTCATGGCGTGACCTCGCTGGTCGACGTGTCCCTCGACGATCACGGATCAGGGGCTGCCGAGGTGTTCACCGCGCCCGAGGGGGCCTGGAGCGCGGACGCCGACCGCATCCGGCTAGATGTGTTCGGTCTGGGCAGCCTGGCCTTCTATCTGCTCACCGGGCGATCGCCGGCACCGAGCCGGAGTGCCCTGAAGCAGCGCCTGCGCGACCAGCAAGGCCTCGACTTGGCGATCGAGCTGCCGCAGATCCCCTCGACGCTGCGCTCGCTCGTCCTCAAAGCGACCGATCCGGCACCCAGCCGGCGGACGGCCGACGTCACGACCTTCCTGTCGCAGCTCGGCGCGGCCGAGCGCGACGCCGCCACCGCGAACGAGGAGACCGACCCGCTCGAGGCGGCACCCGGCACCGTTCTCGACGGAAGGTTCCGCTTGATCCGGCGGCTCGGGCAGGGCTCGACGGCCGTGGGCCTGCTCGTGCAGGATCTGCTCGCCGAAGGAGACCCCGAGTGCGTCCTCAAGGTGGCCCTCAACGATACGGCCGCGACGCGTCTCGACGATGAGGCGGAGGCGCTCAAGCGGCTCGACCACCCCCGCATCGTGAAGGTTCTCGATCCGCACGTAGTCGTTGGTGGCCGGCGGGCGCTGCTGCTCGAAAGCGCCGGACCGGAAACGTTGACCAGCGCTCTGCGGGCGCGCACCCGGCTGTCGTACGACCTGCTTGACCGGTATGGAAAGGACCTGCTCGACAGCCTCGTCGCGCTCGACAAGGCGGGGATTGATCACCGTGACATCAAGCCGTCCAACCTGGGCGTACGGGAGAGCCGCGGCGACCGCACCAAGCACCTGATCCTCTTCGACTTCTCCCTGACCCGCGCCGCAGCCTCCGCCACGCAGGCCGGCACCCCGCCGTACCTCGACCCGTTTCTGACCGGCGCCAGGGATCGATACGACTCGGCGGCGGAACGCTATGCCGCAGCCGTGGTTCTCTTCGAGATGGCGACCGGCAGCGTCCCGGTCTACGGAGACGGCAAGGGCGACCCGGGAAGCACCCGGGACGAGGCCACCATCAGGCCGGAAATGTTCGACCAGACGTTGGCCGGCGATCTGGTCGACTTCTTCCGTAAGGCATTGGCCAGCGACGCCGGAGCCCGGCATCACACCGCCGAGGCCATGCGCACCGCGTGGCTGACGATCTTCGCGAAGGACGACACCACCGAGCCCGGCGAGTCGTACGACGAACTTGCTGCCAAGGCCACACTGACCACGCCGTTGCGTGACTCCGGGCTGACCGGCCGGGCACTGTCGGCGCTGGAGCCCTATGCCGTCGAGACCGTCGGCGAGCTGCTAACCGTCGACCCGGTCAGGCTGTCCCGGCTGCAGGGCGTCGCGAACTCGACTCGCTTGCAGATCACGTCACGCATCAAGGAGTGGCGCGCTCGGCTCGGTTCCGAAGTCCGTACGACCGACCGAAGCGGTCCGGCGCTCACTCCCACGGCCGCCGCCGACCTGTTGCTGCGTGTCGTCGCCACACCGCGTTCACCGTCACGCGGCGGAGTTGTCCGGCTGGTCCTGGGGTTCGACACAGCGCTCGATGCCTTCGCCACGCACGCCCAGCTCGGGGCGAACCTTGACGATCCGGTGCAGCCGTCGCGCATCACGACACTGCTCGGAACCCTGCAGGAGCGGTGGGCGGGGGACGATCACGCGCGGGCCCTCCTTGACCGGCTGGCGGAGGCAGTCTCTACCCGCCTCACCGAGCTCGGCTCCGTCGCGACCGTCGCCGAGCTGACCCGCACGGTGCTCGAAACGCTCGCACCCGAAACGCATGTGGACCAGCGATTGGCGCGTGGCCTGCTCCGCTTCGCGCTGGAACGGCGCAAAGCGATGAACAAGGCCGACGGTTCGCAGCTTCCGGTCTGGGTCCGCCGACGGGCGGGAGTCGTCACGCTCCTAGCCGAGGATCAGACGCTGTGTGACGTCGCCGAATCGCTCGCCGCCGAGGCGGACCGCCTGGTCGGTGCCACCGGCGACGCCGCGAACGCGATCATTCCGGCTCAGCGTGTGCAAGCCCGCCTCGAAGCGGCCGTTCCCGCGGAGAGCAGCTGGCCGGCGGCCCTCGCCGATCCGCTGCGCCGCGTGACTCTGGCCGCAGCCGCGTCGACCCACGCAGCCGCCACCGGTGCCGGCGACCTGCACCACCGCGAACTCACCGCGGTGGCGGCCCTGGCTCAGACTTTCGCGGACTTCGGCGGACAGCAGCTCACCCCGGACGAAATCCGCGAACGCGTACGGGTCCGGTTCCCCGCGGTCTCGGCGCTGCCGCAGCGGCCGGCGCTCGACAGCCTGATCACGGACGCGGGTCTCGGCCTGACCTTCGACGACCGACTGCGCGTCTATCGGGCCCTGCAGACCGGCGCGGCGACAACCGGGCTGGAGTCCCGGTCGGCGACCAGCCTCGCGGTGACGACATCTCCCGTCGGCACGACCGGCGCATTGGGAGCGAGGCTAGAAACGTCTATCGGCAGCCGGTCGTTCCTCGCGCTCGGCACCCGGGCCGACCGCCTGGGCCGGTTGATCGATGCTGCCCGGGCCCGCTACGGCGCTACCACGGTTGACCTGACGGGCGCGTTGCTGGAGGCGCTGCGGTCGGTGTCCGCGGCTGCCAACATGCCTTGGGATCTGGTACGCGCCGCGGACGCCGAACGCGAGTCGAGCCGTCCCCGCCGGGGTTTGGAAGAGCTGGTTCGTCGGTCCTGGCCCGAGGTCGAGGCGGCCGTCGAGCGAGCCCTTGCCGACGGGAGCGCGGACTCGCCGGTGCTGCTCACGGACGCGTCGCCGCTGGCGCGCTATGACAACATGGCGCTGCTGACCCGCTGGACCGACCTGGCCGCGCCGCGCCGCCGGGCGGTCTGGCTGCTAGTGCCGCAGCTCAACGGCAACCACGGTCCTGTGGTCGACGGCCGGCCGGTCCCGCTCGCCGCACCCAACCAGTTCGTCAACCTCGACAACGAGTGGATCGACAGCATGGCTGCCCTGAGCGCAGCTACGCAGAAGGAGCAGTAGCAATGGCGGTCTCAACGGGGTTGACGGCAGCGCTCAAGAAGGTGGTCCTCGATCTGGAGGACGACCTTCGCGATCGCGTCGCCTCGCAGCCGGACGTGCTGGCAACGTGGAAGCAGGAGCACAAGGCCGCGGAAAGCCGCGAGCGAACGGCTATGTCGTGGCAGGAATGGCGCGACGACCGGGTGACACAGGCGGCCGTCGCCTGGGTGCTGACCACGGTCTTCGTACGATTCTGCGAGGACAACCGCCTGCTCAAGCCGGTCTGGATCGCCGGACCCGCCGACCGCCGGCAGGAGGCGCTGGACGCAGAACTCTCCTACTTCCGCACCCATCCCGAAGACACCGACCGCGAGTGGGTGCTCCAGGCGGTCGAATACCTGCGGAACACGAAGGCGACCCGGGATCTGGTCGAGTCACATTCGCCGCTCTGGACGGTCTCTCCGTCGGGTCAGGCCGCCAAGCGGCTCATCGCCTTCTGGCGCGAACGCACCGCCGACGGCGACCTCGTCTGGACCTTCGCTGATCGCGATTTGTCGACTCGATTTCTCGGCGACCTTTACCAAGATCTGTCCGATTACGCCAAGAGCACCTTTGCCTTGCTTCAGACGCCGGAGTTTGTCGAAGAGTTCATCCTCGACCAGGCGATGGAACCAGCACTCGACGAGCGGCCGCTCGAAGGCTTCAAACTCATCGACCCCACGTGCGGATCAGGCCACTTCCTGCTTGGCGCGTTCGTGCGACTCAAGGACCTCTGGGCGACGCACGCGCCGGGCATGGAGGTGCAGGCGCGAGTACAGAAAGCCCTCGACGCCATCCACGGCGTCGACCTAAACCCGTTCGCCGTAGCCATCGCCCGCTTCAGGCTGATGGTCGCAGCGCTTCAGGCAGCCAGCCTCACGTCCTTGGAATACGCACCGGCGTTCCGATTCCAGCTCGCAGCCGGGGATTCGCTGCTGCATGGGCGCGCGCAGCTGGCGTTGGATCTGCCGGGCATGGAGGACTACGACTCAGGGCTCAGCGGGTTCGCCTACGCGACCGAAGACCTTGCGGCCCTTCGTTCGATCCTCGAACCGGGACAGTACGACGTCGTCGTCGGCAATCCGCCGTATATCCCCGTTAGGGACAAGAAGCTCAACGCGGCCTACCGCGAACTCTATCCAACTTGCAAGGGAACGTACGCGCTGACGATCCCCTTCATGGAACGATTCTTCCAGCTGGCTAGGCCTACGTTGGGTGATCGCCAGGGAGGTTGGGTCGGTCAAATCACGTCGAACTCGTTTATGAAGCGGGAGTTTGGATCCCGACTGATCGAGGACTTCCTCAGCAAACAGGACCTTAGGCTTGTCGTTGATACCTCTGGTGCCTACATCCCTGGTCACGGAACTCCGACGGTCATAATAGTAGGCCGACACCAGGCGGCCTCGACTGACACTGTCAAGGCAGTATTAGGGATCCGCGGCGAACCAGGCCAACCCGATATCCCGGGAGAGGGCCTTGTCTGGACTGAAATTGTTAAAAATATCGACAAAGACGAATATGATCAGGGTGGTTTTGTTTCGGTCACCCGTCTCCCGCGCAAGGTCTTGGCGACACATCCCTGGAGTCTTGCTGGCGGCGGAGCGTCGGCGCTCGCTCAGAAAATCACGGACGCAAAAAGCCAGGCGCTTGGAGAAGTCATCCTCGACCTGGGCCGCACCACCAAGGTGGGTGGCGACGACGCGTGGTACTACCCGAGTCTCCGGACTGTGCATCGATATGGCCGAAACGTCGACGCTCGCCCCATCATGCAAGGTGAAGCTGTTCGCGACTACGTTGCAGGTGCCAACTCATTTGCGCTTTGGCCTTACGCTGATGATCGCGCCAATCAGCCAGTCGCCCATGACTCGGGCGTGGTTGCACTGCTTTGGCCGCAGCGGACGGTACTTCGTAGGCGATTGATATTTGGCGAAACTCTAGAGGACAAGAAGCGGCCGTGGTTCGATCATCTCGAATCCTACCCGAAGCGGCTGGGAGGTCTTTCCATTGCGTTCGCTTTTGTGGCAACTCACAACCAATTTGCGCTTGATCGCGACAGTAAGCTCGCTGCCAGCACAGCGCCGGTGATTAAGCTGCCGGAGGGGGCGACGGAGGACGATCACCTCGCGCTGCTCGGAGTGCTGAACTCCTCGACGGCCTGCTTCTGGCTCAAGCAGAACAGCCACGACAAGGGTCGTCCAGGCGCCGACGCGGCAGGCGCCGATGAGCCTTGGGAGCGCCGCTTTGAGTTTACGGGGACCACCCTTCAAGATTTTCCATTGCCGTCGTGCACATTTTCGGCCCGCGCGGAGTTGTTGAACGGTCTTGCGTCGACGCATCAGCAACTGCTGAAAGATGCGACTTCGCCGGATTCTATTCCCACGGCTGAATCACTTAGCCGTGTCGCAGACCAGGAGCTGATGATTCATGCGCGAATGATTGCCGAACAGGAAGAACTCGACTGGGAAGTTTACCTCTCCTATGGACTCATTGACGAAGGCTTGACGTTCACTGGAAATGCGCTTCCAGCCATTGCTTCGGAAGAGCGCGCCTTCGCCATACGGCTAGCCAGAGAAGTCCAAGCTGGTCGGATTGATACAAGTTGGTTCGATCATTGGAACCATCGATACTCGCAGGTGACAGAGATTCCCACGCATTGGGTGCAAGAGTATCGCGATGTAGTGCAGCGGCGGCTTGATCTGATTGAGTCAAACAAGTTTATCAACCTGCTTGAGCGTCCCGAGTACAAGCGGCGGTGGGCCACCGAGCCGTGGGAAAAGCGGGTCGAGAAGGCGTTACGGCGGTGGCTGCTCGACCGTTTGGAAGCCCGCTCGTACTGGTTTGATGCGCAGGGGCGGCCAACCGCTCGATCGGTTGCTCAGCTCGCCGACATCGTGACCCGTGACGCAGACCTCGTCTCCGTCCTGCAGCTGTGGGACGGACGCAAGGATCGGTCGGTCACCCAGCAGCTCTCCGCTCTGCTGGACACCGAGAGCGTGCCCTTCCTGGCCGCGTACCGGCTCAAGGATTCGGGACTTCGCAAGCGTGAAGCTTGGGAGCACACCTGGGATCTGCAACGCCGTGAAGACAAGGGCGAGAAAGTCGGCGAGATTCCGGTGCCGCCGACGTACACGTCCGCGGACTTCCGGAAGCAGTCGTGGTGGCAGCACCGGGGCAAGCTCGACGTACCCAAGGAGCGGTTCATCCTCTACCCGAACGCTGGGCGAGAGACCGACCCCACCCAGTTGCTCGGCTGGGCCGGCTGGGACCACGCTCAGCAGGCCCTGGCCCTGAACGCGGTGATCGCCGAGCGGGAGGCGGAAGGCTGGGCCGACGATAAGCTTGTCCCCCTGGTCGCCGGTCTCGCGGAGCTTCAGCCCTGGGTGCGGCAGTGGCACGACGAGACCGACTCCACCTACCAGCTCAACCTGGCCGACTACCTGGAGGAGCAGCTGCGCGGTCGCGCTCACCAGGTGGGCATGACGGTCGAGCAGCTTGGTGCCTGGAGGCCGCCGGCCGCCAGCCGAGGACGCCGACCGAGGTCGTGACAGCCATGACGATGCAGCTTGAGGAGAAGGCGTGAGTACCCCGCTCCGCGACGTCATCACCATTCCCGAGCGTGCCGGCGCGGAGGACTACGTCCTGCGTCTGACCGACTCGGTCGGGCACAACGCGGTCCAGCGCACGCTCGACGAATACGTCGTCACCGATGCACTTGTCGAGGCATTCGACGCGGCTATGGGCCTGGTGGCCGAGGGAATCACCTCCGGCACGAGCCGCGGCTCGTTCCTCACCGGCTCGTTCGGTTCGGGTAAGTCGCACTTCATGGCCGTGCTGCATGCCCTCCTCGAACACGAGCCGGCCGCCCGCTCCAAGGCTGAGCTTCAGCCCGTGGTGGCGCGCCACGATCCCGTCCTGGCCGACCGGAAGATCCTGCCGCTCGCCTTCCACATGCTCGGGGCGCGGACGATGGAGGAGGCCCTCTTCCAGGGTTACATCCGCCAGATCGCCGAGCGCCGCCCCGGTGCGCCGCTGCCCGCCGTACACAAGTCTGATGCTCTTCTCGAAGACGCTGAACGTTACCGGGCCCAGCTCGGCGACCAGCAGTTCTTCGCCGGCCTCAACGGCGAAGCAGGGGGCGAGGGCGGCGGCGCGGCCGATCCTTGGGCTGCTGTGCTGGGCGCGGGGGAGTGGGATGCTGTTCGCTACGCCGAGGCTCGTGCGGCCTCGGCCGCGAGCCCCAGCCGGCAGAAGCTGGTTTCGGCCCTGGTCGAAACGTACTTCCGCTCCTACACGCAGCAGGCGGAGTACGTCGACCTGGACACCGGCCTGGCGGCGATCTCGACGCACGCCAAGAGTCTCGGCTACGACGCCGTGGTTCTCTTCCTCGACGAGCTGGTCCTGTGGCTGGCGTTCTCGGTGCAGGACCGGGAGTTCTTCCGCCGCGAATCGCAGAAGCTCACCAAGCTGGTCGAGTCGTCCATCGGTGGCCGACCAATTCCGCTCATTTCCTTCGTAGCCAGGCAGATGGACCTGCGGCGCTGGTTCGCCGACTCCGGCGCCAGCGGCGCGGAGCAGGACGCGCTCGACCGCGCCTTCCGCCACCAGGAAGGCCGGTTCGGTGTCATCCCGCTCGGCGACGACAACCTGCCGTACGTGGCCAATCGCCGCCTCCTGCAGCCCAAGGACGCCGATGCTGCCGCCGTGCTCGAGGGCGCGTTCGGTGCGATCGACCGGCGGCCGGCGGTGTGGGACGTGCTGCTCGACGGCGTGAACACCGATGAACGGCATCGGGGCTCCGATGAGAAGGCGTTCCGCCTCACCTACCCGTTCTCTCCGGCCCTGGTGTCGACCTTGCGCAGCCTGGCCAGCGTCATGCAGCGCGAGCGGACCGCGCTCAAGGTCATGCAGCAGATGCTCGTCGACCGGCGCGAGACTCTTACGATCGACCAGATTATCCCGGTCGGTGACTCCTTCGACCTCGTGGTGCAGGGGCAGACCGGGCAGGCGCTGGACGCCGAGGCGGCTGCTCTCTTCCGGTCAGCCAACAAGCTCTACACGGACAAGCTGCGGCCCTTGCTGCTCGGGATCCACGGCATCGACGAGCGGACCCTGCGCGAGGAGCCCGAGAAGGTTCCGCCGGGATTCCGCACCGACGACCGGCTGGCCAAGACCCTCCTGTTGTCGGCCGTCGCCCCGAAGGTTCCGGCCCTGATGGCGCTGACCGCGGCCCGGCTCGCGTCGCTCAACCACGGTTCCATCGTGTCGCCGCTGCCGGGTGGTGAGGCGGCTGTCGTGCTGTCCAAGGTGCGCACCTGGGCCCGGGACATTCCGGAGATCCATCTCGACGGCGACGACCGCAACCCGACGATCCGGGTGCAGCTGTCCGACGTCGACTACGAGTCGATCGTGGAGCGGGCCAAGGCCGAGGACAACGAGGGCCGGCGCCGTGAACTGTTGAAGGAACTCGTCAGCGAAAGCCTGGGCATTACGCTGGCGTCCCAGGACCTGCAAGGCGCCTACCCGTACGACTTCATCTGGCGTGGCTCGAAGCGCAAGGTCGATGTGCTCTTCGGCAACGTTCGCGACCGCAGCTGGCTGTCCGACGACCACTTCCGGGCGGCCCCGGACACCTGGCGCATCGTCATCGACCACCCGTTCGACGACCCGGGCCACTCGACGGCCGAAGACCTGCAACGGCTGGACGAGATGGTGGCTCGCGGTGTGCAGGAGCGGACCGTCGTGTGGCTGCCGCGGTTCCTCTCGGACGACAAGATCCGCGAACTGCGACGCCTCGTCATCCTCAACTGGCTGCTCGACGGCAGCACCGAGCGCTGGCAGGGGCACGCCGACCACCTCAACGAGACCGACCGTGCCCTGGCCCGGTCAATCCTGGAGTCCCAGCGAAACACGCTGCGGCGCAGCCTTGAGGACGCGGTGCAGCAGGCATACGGCGCCGCGTCACCGCGCCCGGGCGTCCTCATCGAGGACGCGTCACACGAGCGGACGCTGTTCTCCTTCGAGCGTCGCTTCGCCCCTGTCAATCCGGTCGGCGCCACGCTCGGTCAGGCCTTCAACAACCTTCTCGACCAGGCGTTCAAGGCCCTCTACCCCGCGCATCCGCTGTTCGAGCCAGGCGACGTCGAGGTCAAAGTCCGCGACCTCAAAGCCGTTGCTCGGTACGTCGCACAGAGCGCGGCGGACAGCGAGAAACGCGTCGAGCTTCAGGCCGACGCCGCCGTGGTACGACGGATCGCGGAGCCGCTCGGCGTCGGCAAGGCCACGGAGATGCACTACCTCTTCGGCGACGATCGGTTCACCCCGTGGGGTCAGGAGATCGAGCGAGCACTCGGCCGACGAGCGCAGGAACAGGGCAAGCCCGCCGACGGTCCGGTGACCGTCGCGGAGCTGCGACGCTGGATCCGGGACGTCTCGCCCGCCCATGGGCTGCGGGACGAGGTCGCCGACCTGGTTGTCATCGCGTGGGCGGCGCTGCGGCAGCGGGCTTGGTTCCAACAAGGGACGGCGCTACCGGTCGTACCGGAGCCTGGCTCGCTCACCCCGGTGATGGAGCTGCGCACCCAGGAACTGCCGTCCGCCGGTGATTGGGAGACGGCGCGAACCGTGGCCGGCGCGATGCTCGGCATCACAGCCGGGGCGTATCTCACCGCGCCCGCTGTGGCTGATTTCGTCGGGCAGGTCGCCGCCAAGGCAGCGGAACTATCGAAGACCGCGCCCGGGTTGGTGGGAGCGATCGAGGCGGCGTACCGACGTCTGGCGATTGCAGAAGGTAGCCGGCTGAGGACCGCCAAAGCCTGTTCCGCGCTGATGCAGCAACTGCGTCACCTGGACGGCGTCAAGCTCGTCCAGGTGTTGGCGAAGGCGGATCTCGGCGGTGCGACTCCAGTCGCCGCGGGTAAATCGCTGGCTTCGGCGGACGCTGTTGACAAGGCACTCACTGCGTTTCCTTGGCACCGGCTCGACCCGCTTCGCGAAGCTATGAAGGGCGAGGGAAGCCGCGCCGCGGATGCTGCTGCCGTCGTGAACGGCCTACGGGCCGCTCTGGAGCAGGACGAGTTGCCAGTCCCGATCGGACGGGCGCTTGCCTCCTGCGAGGACGGGATCTTCAGCTGGTTGGCGGAAAGCACCGCGCCCCCGGCGGGTCCTACGCCCAAGCCAAAGCCGGTGGTGTCGGGCCCCAAGGCCGGGAGTTCCAGCCGGGCAGGCGGAGCGGGAAACAGAGACATCATGGACCAGCTGCAAGCCTTCTTGAACGACAACCCTGACGTCACCGTTGAGGTGACGTGGCGAGTGCTGCCGTGACCGTCGCCATGGCCACAACGCGGGTGAGCGCATCGATGGTGCTCGCCATCGTTGACGAAGCCCGCGCCAAGAACTACGGCAGCGGCGTCATCGGCATCCGTGGCGTCCCCGACCGCGCCATCACCGCCGACCTCCAACACCAGGGCCAGACCGTACGGGTCCGAGCGGCCGAGTCAGCGCTGGCCGCCCGCGAGCTGCTCGGCGACCACCGCGACGGCGACTGGCTCGTCGTCGTCACCGACCGTGACGACGCCGACCTCGGCGCCGGTATCCTCGCCCACTTCATCTGGCAGCGCTTGCGCAGCCCTGACCCCTGGGAGGCAGTGCGGACTCGATTCGCTGCCACCGGAATCGACCCTGCCCTGACCAGCCGACCGGACAACCGAGAGCTGGCCACCGCGTTGGTCGCTGCAACCCCGCAGGCGGGCTGGCCTGCAGCCCCGGCCGGGGTACTCACCCGCACCCACGCGCTTGGTGCCGTCGCCGCAACCCACCTCGGCTTCGATACGGACACCGCCGACGTCCTCGGCGTCCTCCGCTGGTCGATCGCTGCGCAGAGCGTCGCCTCCCTCGGCGCTTTGCGCCGAAGCGTCGGAGACCTGCTCGCCGACACCACACTTGACTGGATCGCCCAGCGGGCGGGCTCGGCCGCAGGCCCGATACGTGCGCTGCTGTCTCGTGGCGAGCTCGCCGACGTCGTACCGCTCGGTCTGGTCCTTCGCCTGCTGACCGCTGACCGATATGACCCGCCGACAGCGCATCAGGCCCAACTTGCTCTGGTCCGGCTCGAACCGCGATGGGGCGATCCCAGCCCTTCGCAGACCGCGTTGGCCGCACTCGGACAAGCAGCGGACACACTGTTGTCCGACCTGATTCACGATCGGCGCGCCGACGACGACGTTGCACGCTCCCTCGACCGGGCCGACGTGATTCTCACGCAGCTCCAGGCCGAGCCGCTGGCCCGCTACTCAGACCTTCTCGCCGGCGGATTACGGGCACGATTTGTCGCGCTTGCCGACGCCCTGCGCCGGGCAATCGCTTCACCTGGCCATCTCGACAACACGAACACCGTCGAGACCGCCTGGGCAGCAGTTCAGAAGCACCGGCTCGGAGCGAAAACGCCACTTCGCGTTCCCTTCGAGGCCGCGGTACGACTTGTCCGGTGGCTCTCTGAAGTTGATCCACCGCCCGGCGCTGCCTCGGATGCCCGTGCGCTCGGCGCTCTCGTGCGCCAGTACCTCGACAACGCGGCATGGGCTGACGCGGCGATCAACGACGCGTTCGGCGGCGTTGACGATCCGAGCCTGTCAAGCGCACTCCACGCCGTCGTCACGGCCGCCCAGAAGCGACGTCGCGCACAGGAACGTCGCTTCGCCCGGGCGCTCGCCTCAGCGCCAATCCCTACCAGCCGCGGCGTGCCCGCCGACTCGGGAACCATCTGGTACCTAGAGCAATTGCTACCAGGCTGCGTCATCCCGCTCGCACGCAAGGCCCCCGTGCTGCTGCTCGTCCTCGACGGTATGAGCGCCGCTGTCGCGACGGAGATCCTGTCCGACGCGACTACACGTCTCGGCTGGCTCGAGGCTGCCCTGCCAGGAGCCGGCAACCGCCGGAGGACCGCAGCGCTCGCGGCGTTGCCGTCAATCACCGAGGTGAGTCGTGCCTCTTTGCTCTCCGGCCGCCTAACCCGCGGGCAGCAGTCCGAAGAACAGCACGGGTACGCGGAAATCACCGCCAAAGGCGGAAAGATCACTGCAAGGCTCTTCCATAAAAAAGCAGTGGATACGACGGCAGCAGGCTGGTCGGTCAGCCCGGACGTCGGCAGCGCCATCGATGACATCGAGCTGTCGCTGGTGACCGTCGTCCTGAACACGATCGACGACGCACTCGACCGCAGCGACCCTGCGGGAACGGTTTGGACCGCTGACGCTGTCAAGCATCTTGAACCGCTTCTCGCTCGGGCTGCAGCCGCAGGGCGGACGGTCGTCGTGACCTCCGACCACGGTCACATCGTCGAACGCCGCCAAGGCGCACAACGCTCGTACCCGAATATTTCCAGTGCTCGTTCCCGCCCGGCGACCGCTCCCGTCCAGGACGACGAGATCGAGGTCAGCGGCCCTCGCGTCCTCACCGACGGCCACCGAGCCGTCCTGGCCGTCGACGAGACCCTCAGGTACGGACCCCTGAAAGCCGGCTACCACGGGGGAGCGAGCGCAGCGGAGGTCGTCGTCCCGGTGGCCGTCCTCGTACCTGATGAGACCCGCAACCGGGCCGGCCTGGACTTGCTGCCGCCGCAGGAACCCACCTGGTGGCTCACCTCCGCGGCCGCTCCGCGGCTGCCTGCCGAGCCGCCAGCCCCGAAAGCCGCGATCACCAAGAGCCGCGGAGATCGACAGGACAGCCCGGCCCTGTTCGACCTGGGCCCACAGGCCACCGAGCAACCGGCGGTGACACTCGGCCAAGCCATCGTGACCAGCTCGGTCTACAAGGCACAGCGGAGGATCAACGGCCGCCTCATCGTCACCGACGATCAGATTGCGAGCATCATCGACGCGCTGGTGGGGGCAGCTGCCAACCGGCTGGCACCAACCCTCGCAGCCCAAGCCCTAGGAGTGGCACAGACCCGGCTCCGGGGTGCGCTGACGCAGGTTCAGCAACTGCTCAACATTGAGGGGTACGCCGTTCTGGCCGTCGAACCAGCGACCGGCACGGTCACGCTTGACGTCGCGCTCCTGTCCGAGCAGTTCGAGGTGCCCTCGTGACACTGGACGTCTCCCAGCGGCGCCGACGCGAGGTGATCGATGCGCTTCGCCGTGGAACCGTTCCGGAGAGCGGACTCGACCTGCTCGCGGTCGGCCTCGACCGTTTTTCCGCCGCTCTCGACGGCGAGCTCGACACGGTCAGTTCTGGCGGCGCCGTGTTCAAGGCGGTGCGGGGCGAATACGGCGCTGGCAAAACCTTCTTTACTCGACACTTGGCCGAGCGGGCTCTTCGCCGCGGTTTCGCCGCGGCCGAGGTGCAGATCTCCGAGACCCAGACGCCGTTGCACCGGTTGGAAACCGTGTACCGGCGCATCACCGAGTCCATGCGGACGGCGTCGATGCCATCCAGCGCGTTCCGCGCTGTTCTTGACTCCTGGCTGTTCACGCTGGAGGCCGACGCGCTCGAAGCTGATCCGGCCGCGGAGGCAGACGTGGGCGCGGCTGTGGATCGGCTCCTCGAACAGCGGCTCGCCCAGGTCAGCAAGCACTCCCCGCTCTTCGCACTGGCGTTGCGCGGCTACCGGGCGGCGTTGAGCTCGGGCGACACCGTCGTCGCCGACGGACTGGCCGCATGGATGGCCGGACAGCCACAGGTCGCGGCATCGGCGAAACGAGCCGCCGGAATCCGTGGCGAGCTCGACCATTTCGGCGCCATGGCCTTCCTCCAGGGGCTGCTCACCGTCCTACGGGACGCCGGCCATCCGGGATTGGTCCTTGTCCTCGATGAGGTCGAGACACTGCAACGGGTCCGTGGCGACGTCCGGGACAAGGCACTCAATGCGCTGCGCCAGCTGATCGACGAGGTGCACTCCGGACGCTTCCCCGGACTGCATCTCGTCATCACCGGCACGCCTGCGTTCTACGACGGGCAGCAGGGCGTGCAGCGGCTCGCCCCGCTGGCGCAACGGCTTGCCGTCGACTTCGGCACGGATCCCAGATTCGACAACCCCAGGGCCGTGCAGATCCGTCTGCCGGGCTTCACGATCGGGTCCCTGGTCGAGCTGGGTGGCCGCGTTCGGGATCTCTACGCCGCCGGGTCAACTGCTCCCGACCGGATACGGACTCTGGTCGACGGCGCGTACCTTGACCAGCTGGCTCGTGCCGTTGCCGGCGGCCTGGGTGGAAAGGTCGGCATCGTGCCGCGCCTGTATCTGAAGAAGCTGGTGGGCGATGTCCTCGACCGGGTCGACCAGTTCCCGGACTTCGACCCTAGGCAGCACTACGCGCCGACCATGTCGGCAGCGGAGATGACCGACGTGGAACGCAACGCCGCAAGTGCCGACGACATTGCACTAGACGTGTGACTGCCGCCGACCTGCTACATCCCGCGCTGCTGCACCACATCGTCAACTCCCTGCAATGGCCGGGTCTGCGACCCCTGCAGGAAGCTGCTGTGGAGCCGCTTCTGGCTGGCGAGGACACGCTCCTCCTCGCCCCGACCGCTGGGGGCAAAACCGAAGCGGCAGCGTTTCCGCTGTTGTCCCGGATGGCAGCCGAGGGCTGGTCCGGAACCTCCGTGCTGTACCTCTGCCCGCTCAAAGCCCTGCTCAACAATCTGCTGCCGCGCTGGGAACGCTACGCCGACTGGCTGGGACGGCGAGCCGCGCTCTGGCATGGCGACGTCACCGCGTCGCGACGGCGGGCCATCCTGGCTGCCCGCCCAGACGTGCTCCTGACCACGCCGGAATCCTTGGAATCGATGCTGGTCAGCCGTAACGTCGACCATCGGGCGTTCTTCGCCGGTCTGCGTGCCGTGGTCGTCGACGAGGTGCACGCTTTTGCCGGCGACGACCGTGGCTGGCATCTGCTCGCCGTCCTGGAACGTCTGACCCACCTGATCGGCCGTCCCGTTCAGCGGATCGGGCTCTCGGCAACCGTCGGCAATCCGGATCGCCTGTTGACCTGGCTGCAGGGCGCCGGCGCGGGTGTTCGGGCCGGAAGCGTCATAGCTCCTGACCTGCCGGTCGCCGCGACAGCGACCGCAGCGACACCTCCGCCGGGCGAAATCGAACTCGACTTCGTCGGATCCCTGCAAAATGCTGCCACCGTGCTCGCCGGGCTGCACTCCGGTGAGAAACGGCTGGTCTTCTGCGAATCCCGCCAGGCCGTAGAACAACTCGGCAGTCTTCTGCGGGATCGCGGCATCACCACCTTCCTGTCACACGCCTCGCTGTCCGCTGACGAAAGAAGACGCTCGGAAGAGGCGTTCGCCGAGGCACGCGACTGCGTCATTGTTTCAACCAGCACACTCGAACTGGGAATCGACGTTGGTGACCTCGACCGCGTCATTCAGATCGACGCCCCTTCGACCGTGGCCTCATTCCTGCAACGACTCGGGCGGACAGGTCGGCGGCCTGGCAGCATCCGCAACTGCCTCTTTCTCACCCGCAGCGGCGACGCCCTGCTGGAGGCAGCGGCCCTGCTGGTGCTCTGGGGCCGCGGATGGGTCGAGCCAGTCGTCGCCCCGCCAGAGCCACGGCACATCGTCGCCCAGCAGATGCTCGCGCTCTGCCTGCAAGAACACCGAGTGGGAGATCAGAACTGGCCGCAGTGGTGGAACGGTCTCGACCCCTTCGGCCGCGGCGCCACCCCGATCCTTCGCCATCTGATCGATCAGGGCTACCTCGACAGCGACAGCGACATGCTCTACATCGGTCCCGAAGCTGAACGGCGCTTCGGGCACCGACACTTCATGGGCATGACAGCAGTATTCGTCGGAGCACCCGAGTTCACCGTCCTGGTGGGCCGCGATGAGCTGGGCCGCGTCGACCCCGCGCTGCTCACGGAGGAGGTGCAGGGCGACCGTCGACTGCTACTCAACGGGCGAAGTTGGCGGGTCACCTACATCGACTGGCGGCGCCGACGCTGTTTCGTCGAACCCGCCGAGAGTGGCGGAAAGGCTCGCTGGATGACCGGCGGGTGGGCAGGTCTTGGATTCGAGCTGAGCCGCGCCATGCGGGAGGTACTTCTTGGTGCTGATCCCCCTGTGAAGCTCACTCAGCGAGCAGCGAAGCGGCTCGCTCACGAACGGGATGAACGATCCTCGCTGGTACATCCGGGAGGCAGCGTCATCCTCCGCGATCGGAATGGTGGTGACCTACGGTGGTGGACCTGGGCCGGTTTCCGCGCGAACGCCACCTTGGCCGCCACGTTGACCGAGGTGGTCGACCCGGTTCAACGCTTCGATGACTGCCAGGTCCGCCTACGGGCGAATCTCACTCGGGAAGAATGGCGGACACTCATCGCCGACGCAGATCAGCGTCTGTGCTTGCCCGAGGTCAACAAGAAAGCTCTTGACGGACTCAAGTTCAGCGAAGCGCTGCCGGAGCGGCTCGCGCTGGCGACGTTGGCGTCTCGCCTCGCCGACCTCGGCGGCGCAACCGCTGTCTTGCAGGAGCCGACGCGGTTCGTTCAGGCATAGCCGGGCAGTGTGTCAGTCTGGCTGTGTGACGTGTTCGAGTTCGGCTACGAGGTTCGCGAGTGTGGCCTCTCCAGTCTCGGGCTCGATGGGGACCTCCGACGCGACGCTCTGGCCCTCCAGCGTGCTGGCCCTGGCACACCTCACCCTCACCGACCGGGCTCGCCGGCTGAGGGACAGCGACGGGGGCCTGCACGTGCAAGCACTCGTGAAGGTGTATCAATAGTTGTTTTTCCGTCGCCGTGGCGCCCGGTTGGCTGGGCCGCACTGATCGTGTCGCCGTTGCTGGCCACCCAAGCCGACCTCTTGTTCCCCAGGGCTGGCCGGCGATGTGGGCGTGCAGCGGGAGCCCAACCGTGATCTTGGCTGCCGCTTCGTCTCGGCGGGCTGCCGGGTCATTCGCGGCGGTCCTGGGCGCCTCGGGGTAGGGCTGGCAACGGTCGGGGCGGTGTCGGTAGACACGTGGGTGACGGCCGCGCCGGTGGCCGTACGCGGGTTTGATCTCGTGCAGGCAGGCCTGCCACACGGCGGTCTCCCCACGCCGGGCACCACCTGGCCCTCATTGGGCCCGCCGCTCAGCAGCACCTCCACGCTCTGACGGTGCGAAACGTAGTCAGCGGTCCGGCTGCACCGCGAGCGGCAGGAGCGGGAAGCATTGTGCCGGGTGGTCGCTGTTCTGTCGGTGCCTCCGGGCAGACTGATGGCGTGCCAGTCATCACCGCCGTTCTCGGGGACATCACGACGCAGGACGTTGACGCCATCGTCAACGCGGCGAACAGGGCTATGCGCGGAGGCGGCGGTGTGGATGGCGCGATCCATCACAGCGGAGGCCCGGCGATCCTGCGTGACTGCATCGCCCGGTTTCCTAGCGGCCTCGCCGCCGGCGACGCCGGATGGACAACAGCAGGCGACCTGCCCGCCCGGTGGGTCATCCACACGGTCGGCCCGAACTACAACGCCGGGCAGCGCGACCGCTCCCTGCTGGTGTCGTGTTACCGCCGCGCGCTGAAGGTCGCCGACGAACTGGGCGCGTGTAGTGTCGCGTTCCCGCTGATCAGCACCGGCGTCCGCGGCTGGCCACACGCCGATGCCATCGAGGCGGCGATCGAGACCATCGCGGCCGCCGAGACGGGCGTCGACGAGGTGCGGCTCGTTGCATTCGACGAAGCCATGCACAAGCGAACCCGCGCGGCCGTCTGGGTTCGGTGTCCGCCGCCCGTCGACACAGACAGCGTCGGCTCCTTGTTTGAGCGCGAGCCGATCCAGTACTCGCTGCGGGGCGATTTCTACCTGTGGCGAGAGCTTCGCGCGCGGTTCGCGGACACGCCGCTGCCAGACGACTGGTTCGACTTACGGACGCTCATCATGGACACCATCGAGCAGGTTGTCGGCGAACATCTCACCAGCCGCGAATCGGCACCGTGGCAAGACCACGCCGGAGCGATATACGTCCCCGAGTTCGACCCGGGCCACGGCATGTCTGCCGGCGCCGTCCACGTTCCATGGTGGGTGCACACGGGAGTGCCGATCCTGCTCGACCGCTACGCCGCGCGACGCGAACCCGACACATTCCCGGTTGACTGACTCAATCCACCTGCACCAGGGCGCGGCCCGGGCGTTGTGGTAGGCCAGCGGACGGCGTGGACGGCGCTTGGTCCACCACACAGACTGCCCTCAGCGCACGGCAGGGGACGAATGCTTACATCCACAACGACCCGGCCGCGTGAAGGATGACTTCCCACCCGACAGTTGGCATCCTGGAGTCCCAATGGCTGCTTCGAAAGGGGCGCGGTGGTCAGGGGCCGCACAATCAACGATTGGTACCTCGGTCGTGGCTCGTCCTCGGCAGATGACAGGACTGACGATGAAGGTCCCGATCACGGGCCTGACACGTGGCTGGACCGGGCTGTGGCCGGACCCGATCGCTCTTCCGCACCCCTGGTTATCAAATCCAAGCCCCCTGCCCGGCGACGAGGCAAGGCGGAGGCGACCGCGGCTTCGGCAGGCGTCCGTCGCGCACCGAAGCCGTCGGTTCGTGAACTCGAGAGTGAGATTGCCGTCATCCTGCGCTCGAAGGCGCAGGAATCCGTGCAGACGATTCTTCACCGCAAGGGCGACGGTTGGGCTCGCCTGACATCGAAAGAAATTTCGCTTGCCGTACGCCGGGTACAATCCCGAATCAAGCGCATCCCGAAGCCCCGCAAGGAGATAGTGGTCGCTGCGGCACCCAGACCTGTTGAGCTTCGCCCTCCTCTCGAGGAAATTCGCCGGGCGGTTTTTATAATTCATGCGCGCCAGCCGTTGTGGGCCACCTGGGAGATCTCGCGTTACCTCCGCAACATGGGATGGTCAAATGTGTCGACCGACCTGGTGAGGAGCATTCTTCCGCCGCCTGGTATCTCGATACCTGGTACCGAGAGCCTGGCTGTCAGACGGCGCCGCGCTAGGACCAAGAAAGAGCGAATCGGTCCGAAAACCCGCAAAGCGCTACAGCAAGCGGCTTCGCCCCGTAAGGCGAAATCCGATGGAGCTCCGCCACCCCTGCCGAAACAAACGCCACCCGAGGTTGCCACACGAGGGACGGCGTTCTGCCCTTCGTGCGGCGTCCGGATCTCGGTACTGGGGTCGTGCCGCTGCTCGTGAACATCGTTCTACCTGCGGCGAAGATCCCAGTGGCCTGCGCCCCAGTGGCGGACCCGACCAGATCCCGACCCTGACGGCCGCCGGGCCTGAGGCCTACCGAATCCGCGTCCACGTCCGCGGACGAGACGCGGCCACCGACGCAGCCGTTACTGACCCGGTCGAGCAGTACCCGATCATCGCTTGGCCGGCACCGCTGCACCCGATCAGGTGAAGCATTGGAATTTTCCCCCCGGCAGACGGGCTGTGATCTCAGCTTCACGCTGGACAAGATCGCCATGCATCCCGTAGACAGCTTCTCGTTGAGTCGTCGTCGGCAAGTCGACGATGCATTCGAGCGTGACCCACCAGGCAGCGAAAGTGATGATGAGTTGACGACAGAGGTGCGGTCATTCGAGGAGGCCGTTCGGTCGGCCGTCGAGCAGGGACGCGCGGAACTGATGCACCTGGACGACATCACGGACGACCTGGTCGCCGCCTTCACTCAAGGCCAGGGCCCGGGCTCGATCGCTCGGCTGGAAGACTTCGTCCAGGGGTTTCCGGCGGAGCTGCGGCGTCACCTTGAGCGTGAGCGGGAGTCGCTCGGCACATTCAACATCGCGTTCTTCGGGCGAACCGGCGCCGGAAAGAGCACCCTGCTGTCGGTGTTCGGCCGGCTCGACGGGGCGTACGTCTCGCCCGGTGACAACGATTTCACCACCGAGGTGCGCCATGTCGGGTGGCGGGACTGCCGGCTGTTCGACACACCCGGGATCAACGGCTGGGGCGCCTCCGAGAGTCGTGATGTACTCGAAGCCAGGGCCCGTGCGGCGGTTGAGATCGCCGACATCGTGCTCCTGTGCTTCGACAGCCAGTCCCAGCAGGCGATGGAGTTCGAGAAGATCGCCGCCTGGGTCCTCGACCGGGGAAAGCCGGTGGTGGCCGTCCTCAACTCCCGCAACCGGCGCTGGCATCACCCGGCGGTGGTCCGGGAGTCCGGCCGCCGGCATCTGTCCGAGACGGTTCGCCAGCACGCCGACAACATCCGGACCCAGCTCGCCCAGATCGGGTTGTTCGACATCCCGGTCGTCGCGATCCAGAGCCAGCGGGCCCTGTACGCGCGCGCCGCGACCCCGTTCCGCGGTCCGTTCCCGGAGGACTTCCACAACGAACGGGAGCGTTTCGGTACGGACTACCTCGACCGCTGGTCAAACTTTCCCGAGCTGGAGCGCCTCATCACCGCCTCGATCGCGGACGGCGGCGCCGATCTGCGGCTGACCGCGCTGCGCGAGGACATCCGGTCACGGTGCCGCCGCGGGATCGGCGAGCTCGAAGACCTGGCGGCCGAACTCGAGCGGGAGGCGGAGTCCCTGGAGCGCCGGGTCGAGTCGCTGTTCGCCGTGCTGGGCTATCCGGAGGACGCCGAACGTGCCCAGTGGCTGCACGACGCGGCGCTCAGCGGAGACCTGGTCGATCTGTCCGAGCAGGCGCGGGGCGGCCCGTACACCTCGCCGCCCAAGGGGTCGCTGGACCGTTTCGTCCGGCATCTCGCCGCGTCACACCTGGCGGGCTGCCACCGGCAGGCGAAGGTCAACGTAGACGACGCGATCCAGCGGGCCTTCGCCGAACGCAAGGCGTTCGGCGAGCCCGAGTTTCGGGCGGCCACGTATGACGAAGGAGCCATGACCACCGCGGCGCAGGCCGTGTGGGCGGATCGGCAGGTGTTCCTGCAGCGTGAGCTGGAGATCGCGGTGGACGACGAGCCCGCTGCGAGCGGGCCGGCCGCGGTGCACGCCGCGACGATCGCCGGTGACAAGGGCGGCAGCTTGGCGGGTGACGCCGCCCAGGGCACGAGCATCGCGGTGGGACTCGGCGCCCTTGCGCTGCCGCTCATCTGGAACCCCGCAGGCTGGGTGCTCGCCACCACGTTCGCCGGCATCGGCATCGTCACGCAGGTCGGGAAGTACTTCGGTAAGAAGGCGAGCGAGGAGGGCGCGGAGCAGACCCGGAAGGCAAAGGCCGACGCCATCGCCGAAGGCCATCGGGCGGTGGAGCGGACGTTCGTCGCCTACGAGGACGCGCTCGTCCAGGACAGCCGCAGAGCCGCGTGGACGTCGCTGGGGCCCACGGTCGGTGAGTCGCTGAGCGCCGCGATCGAGCGTCGGATGGCGCGCGCCCGAATCACGCGGCTACTCGACAGCCTGCGGACCTACGCCGACGCGGTTCGGCCCACGCCGGCGGTGACCGACGTCCTGCGGCGGGCACAGCGCCGGATGGGGGAAACCCCGGCCGAGGTGAACCGGGCGTTGCTGGGCGAGGACTGGCTGGAGTCCGGCGTCGACCACCAGCCGGTGCGGATCAGCGAGGCGGTGCGCGAGGCGTACGCGAGTCGCCAGGAGGCGGACCGCACGCGGCTTGCACACGCCGTGACCGCGGCGTGGCGGTCACCGACGCCGGCGCAGATCTACTCCTGGCGCCACGACCTTGAGGACGCGGCCCGGCGTGACCCGGCGCTGGCCGACGTCGTCCGAGCCTTCTGGCGCGTCCGCGGGGCGCGGCCGTCCTTCGCCGTGCTGGGTGACTACAACTCGGGTAAGTCGTCGCTGGTCCACCGGATCATGGTGGACGGTGGCCTGCGGCCGGACACCGCGTTCGACACCCGGGCGCTGCCGGCAACCACGGCCGCGACCCGCTACCGGTTCCCGGGGTTCGATCTCGTGGACACGCCCGGCCTGCAGAGCGGACACGACGAGCACGACGCCACCGCGCTCGAGGCCATCACCGAGGGCGCTCTCGTGCTCGTCGTCGTCCACGTCAACCTGCTGGTCGGCAACACCTCGATGCTGGAGGAGCTCCTGCGCGGCACGGAGATGACCGCCGCCAAGGGCGGGCGGATGGTGTTTCTCATCAACCGGTGCGACGAGCTGGGCGTCGATCCGCTGACCGCACCCGATGACTTCCTCCATCTGCAGAACCGCAAACGCGAGGAGCTACGCGCGGCCCTCGCCGCGCGTGGCGCCGACGTGGAGCTCGACCGGATCCACTGCCTGTCCGGGGATCCGTTCGGCCTGGTCGGTGGGGCGGCAACGGCCCAGCCCGCAGACTTCGACGAGCATCGGCTGTGGGACGGCGTGGCCGCACTGACGAGCGCCCTGTCCGGCCTCTCCGACGAGCGGCTGGCCGAGGCGACGTGCTCGGCCGCCCTCGACGCGGCGGTCACTGCCCTTAAGCGTCACCGGCATACGCTGCACCAGGTGCTGGCCGAAGGCGAGAAGGCACTGAGCCACCTGGAACCGCTGATCGCCAGCCTCCGGGACGCGGTGCGCGACGCCATGATTGTCGAGAGCTCACTGCGCGAGGACGCCCGGCGCATGGTGGACCGCCACGCGGTGCCGGCGAAATCCGCGGTCGCGGACCTCGACCGCAAGGACGCCCAGAAGATGACGAGCCTCGTCGAGTCCTGGTGGAAGACACCGCAGGTCGAGGCTGATCTTGAACGCTACCGCGACGACGCGGCACGCCGGTTGGCCGAGTGGCATGGCGATCACCTCCCGACGATCAGTCGCGAGATTCGCGCTGCCGAACTCCAGGTGGCGCCCGAGCCCGCGGCAGAGTTCCAGGCCCAGGGAACCGCCTGGTACGAGGAAATCGTCGCGGGCGCCGGCAGTGTCGCAGGAGCCGTTGCGCCGCTCGCGAAAGCCCTCGGAAACCGGGACGCGTTCTACACGGTCCTGAAGCAGTTCAACTACAAGTTCAAACCGTGGGGCGCGGTCAAGGGCGGCGCCAACGTCGCCCGGGTCGGGCTCGTCCTCGGGGCCATCGCCTCCGCCGTGGACATCGCGGAGATGGCTACCGACGCCCAGAAGGCCGGCCAGCACCGGGAGCGGCAGGAGTTGGCGTGGCAGAAGATCGACGAGACGGCCGCGATGATCGTCGATCTGATCATGCGCGATGAGCAGTGGGGAGGTCACGTCTCCTACCTCGAGCAGCGGACGGGGGACCTCGAAGCGCTGCTCGACGAACACCTCGCCCGGGAATCGTCGATCGTCGAGCAGATGGAATCGGCAAAGGTACGTGTCGAGGTGGCCGATGCCCTGATCGTGGCCGCGGAAGAAATGGAAGGAACGGATTACAGTGGTTGACATTGACGCGGTGCGCGACTGGCTGGGGCGGCTTCCCGGTGGATCGCCCGGGCGGTACGCCGACGACTGGGACGCCTTCCAGAAGCGGGACCAACCGGTGGTGACCCTCTTCGGCTCCTACGACACCGGCAAGAGCTCCCTGCTGCGCCGCTTGCTCGTCGACTCGGGCCGCGACGTTCCCGGCTGGCTGACGATCAGCGCACGTCACGAGACCTTCGAGGTCAACGAGGTCGAGTTGGGTACGTGCATCGTCCGCGACACCCCCGGATTCGACGTCGGCGCGTCGGGCGTCCGCGAAAAGAACAGCTCCCGCGCGATGGCCGCGGTCGGGCTCACCGACGTCGGCATCGCGGTGCTGACCCCGCAGCTGGTGACCGCCGAACGTGACGTGCTCCGGAGGCTGTTCACGCGGGGCTGGCCGGCCGGGACGATGTGGTTCGTCATCTCCCGGTTCGACGAGGCCTTCGGGAACCCGGAGTACGACCCCGCGGGGTACCGGGAACTCGGTGACCGCAAGGTCCGCGAGTTGCGGGACCTGTTCGGCCTGGACGATCGGGTGCCGGTCTTCGTCGTCTCGCAGGACCCGTTCCAGACCGCCGGGCCGGTGACCGATCTCGGCCGCGACACCTGGGACGAGTTCCGGGACTGGGACGGCATGCAGGACCTCACGAACGCTTTCGGGGCGGTGTCCCCGTCGGCCCTGCCGGAGTGGCGGCATGCGGCCGGGCAACGGTACTGGTCAGCGGTGCTGGACGAGACCTTGTCCGTACTGCGCGGGCAACTGGCGGACTACGCGGAACAGGCCAGGGTGGCAGCCCACGGCGTCGATCGCCGCGGCCAATGGGAGAGGCAGCTCGGCAACCTCGACCGGGCCGCTCAGGCCGGCCTCGAAGGTCTCATCGACGAGGTGCTGCGGCGGTCGTGGGAGTCCGGCTCCGCCGCCGACGACCTGCAGCGCACGGTCGGCGAGTGGTTCGCCAAGAATGAGGGCCACCTAGATCGGTTGCGGCAGTCGATCCGCAAGGGCAAGGAGCGAGACCGCGCACTCCCCACCTGGGCCGGCTTCGCTTCGCTGGTCGGGACACTCAAGTCCGGGGAGAACGCCGCCACCGCGCCGGACGGGCTAGGCCAGATCTCGGAACACACCAAGAACATCGGGGGCATGCTGCTCGGCGTGCTGAAGACCATGACCAAGGACGTCGGGGAGACCGCCGGCAAGCAGACCAAGACGTTAAAGATGGCCGAGAAGGTGAAGCCGTACCTCGGCACCGTCGAAGCCGCGCTCCCCCTCACCGTCTACCTGACGAAGTTCGTCGACCAACACCTCGCGAATCGCACGCGCCTGAACCAGGACAAGGCCGCGGCCGACATGCGTCAACAGGTCATCGCCGAATGCACGCGGCTCGCCCGCGACACCTGGCAGCCGTTCGTCGACAACGTACGCGACGAGATCATCGCCCAGACGAAAGACCAGGTCGACCTCGACGCGAGCCTGCGCCAACTCGTCAGGCAACTGCAAGAAGCCATCGTGGAAGGCGAGGGTCTCTCTCGAGCGGCTGCAAGGCCGCTGCACGAGACAGGGGCGTAAGCAAGCGGGTTGCTGATCGTCTGTCTCGTCCCGTCATGGCTATTCTCCTCCCCGGGTCGCCCTTGGTTTTCCTCGGCACCACCCGAGGTACTTCACCAGCGACCAGCGTCGGCTCGCCCAACGGATCATCGTCGCAGGGGCGCCGAGGGAGGGTTTTGTAGTCACACACGAGTCACCGTGCTGCATCAGGCCGCCGAAGGTTCGTTCCAGGACCCACCGGCGGGATGAACGCGGAAGCCCTTCCCGGCGTGGCGGCGTACCCACTCGACGTCGATGCAGAGCCCGGCGCCGTTCGTCCGCACGACGGTGTTGTAGCCGCTTGAGGCGTTCACTGCGACACCCCACAAGGGACGGTGGGTTACGGGTCATGAAGGCAGGCTCACTTTCTGCCGTCGCCACGGCGGCGGTCCTCCTTGCCGGTTGCGGCAACAGCGCCGATACACCAGCACCGCGGGGTCCAGTTTCGCAGGCCAGTTCGGCCGCGCCTGCCACGAGAACCCCGACCGCTGTGGACAGGTCGCCATCCCCGACTGAGGACCAGGGCCCGGCCCGGCTCAAGATCGGCCAGACATTCACCGGCGCTGGTTGGAAAGTAACCATTTACTCGGCCAAATTTGACGGACAGGCGGACTCCGAGCCCGACAAGGGCAAAGTGTGGGTGCCGGCCGATGTGAAGATCTGCAACGCCACCACGGGGGAGAGCCTGCCGACCCCGAGTTGGAGCTCCTGGCAGCTCAAGACCACCGACGACTACCAACTACAGCCCGCCGACATCACTCCCGAACCGCGGCAGCCTGCCCTGCCTTACTCCGCCACAGTCCTGCCGAAAGACTGCGTTCGCGGCTGGCTCACCTTCCTGCTGGATAAGGGAAGCAGGATCAAGGAGATCCGCCTCATCGAAGACCAACTGTTCGGTCCAGGCCCGGCCATAGCGATCTGGGGCTAAGAGGCGGATGTCTCTGCAGCGAGTATGGCGCTCAACGACCTTCTGTCCCATAAGGGCAAGAGCGCGGCGACCATGGTCTCATGCACCTATGGAGCGTTGCGCCCCGATGATCGTGCCCTCTGCCGGAAGATCAGTGATTTGGAGTGCCGGAGGACGAGGCCACAGGCGGCTTGCCGCTTCTGACTGAGATGTCCCCAGGGTGGATACCTCCCGCAGTCCATGGCGCGATGACGAGGGCCGGTGCCCGAGCCACTCGACGAGCTGGCCCCGGGATGTACGGCGTCGGCGGCGGCCAGCCGGAGAGACTGTCTCCAACGTCGTCACCCTGGCTATCACCCCGACGCTCGTCCGTGCTTGCGCCGAGTCGGAGCCGGCGGCAGACTGGCGGCCGTGGTGACTGGTCCTGGGTGGTCGTCTTCAGGATCAAGGACTTACGCGGGCCGGTTTCCGCTGTCGGTGGAGCGGTTCACCATGAACGTTGTAGATCGGCTTGTGCCCGGGGTCACGACGGTTACTCTCAACGCCCGCTACTACGCGCTTCACGGCCTGATCTCCGCGGAGGCGCAGAGGCGGGGCTTGCCCCGCAGCGCGGCACAGAGCCTGTTGCGCCGGGCTGAGGTCGTCGTTGGGGCGGTGTCGGCGCGTCACTACCGCGCCGCCGGCTTCGCCCACGAGGCGCTGTCCCGACCACACGGATACGACGAGATCCTGAGGCGGGGGTCCGACGGCGGCGTGGATGTGGCGGAGTTGGCCGCGCCGGGTGTCTACGCCAAGCCGAATTGGGGTTTCTGGCCGGCGTACCGGGGCTCCGAGGTTCTGCTTCGAATCGTGACCAGAGCCGACGACATCGGTCCCGGTGACCAGATGGATACCGGTGCTGTCGCTCAGGGGCTCGGCGACGTGCTTGACCTGGTCAGCAGGCGGACCCTCGACGACGCGACGCTCGACGCCTACGAGTCGCTGTGCATCTGCCATTCGGCCACCAGCGCGGACGGCGCTTGGCTCGCCCGACTGTTCGCCGCCTCGGACGCCGAGACGCCTGCGACGCGGGCCGGTGTCCGCCGGCAGACGCTGCGCATGATCGCCCGCGTCATTCAGCTGACGGAGGTCCGCCGGGTAACCCGTGACGTGTCGCGATTTCTTGCATACGAGCCGGAGGCGATGAGCGACCCGGTCCTGTCTGCATTGGAGCTGTCCGACGAGTGGCGGGGCCTCATCCTGCGCAACTACTCCGTCACGGCGTGGCGGAGCCTCTGGGCCTGGCTTGTCAACGGCATCCAAGGGCTCACGCCCCGCGCGGAGCTGGCCGCACACCTCGCGGACCTGCTACCCGACAGCACCGTCGGAGCGTTCCGGGATGGGCTGCCACGAACCATGGACAGCACGGAACGGCCGGTGCCCGCCGAGCACGATCCGGGGCTGTTGGGCCTGGAGACTCCCGTGCGCGACCTCAGCGTGCTGGCCCTCGGCGCTCGCCGTGTGCGTGAGCTGGCCGGTCGGGAGCTGCACGGCTTCGAGGGACACGAAGCACAGGACCGCTACGAGCAGCTGGCGCCGCGGTGGTTGGCCGACCAGCTTGACCGATGGCACGACAGGTCACTGCGCGACTTCGCCCGATGGCTCACCGACACGATGGTCGACCGGTCGCAGCGGCTCGCGCTGGCCAAGGCCCGCGTCGACCCCCGAAAGGGCGTTCTCAAGATTCCCACCCGGGTGCATCTGCGCGATGACCTGCTGTTCCGGGACTCCGACGAGACGGCGGGTTCCGCCTCGCTGCGGTGGGACCAACTGGCCGGCATCCTCGCCGGCATGGGCCTGCTCGCCCGCACCGACGCCGTGTGGGGGATCGGTGACCGTGGTGACCTCATTGCCTGACCAGGCCTTCGAGGTCGGCGGCGGCGACTACCAGAACGCCGGCGACGTCGTGACAGTGCCGTCGCCTCTGCCGTACATCTTTGCCGAGGAGAAACACGCCGATCGGCAGGCCCGTGAGGCGCTCTTCTGCACCTTCAACGCCGACCTAGGCTTCTTCGAGCGTGCCGTGCTGGGCGTCACCCAGGCGACCGGTGCCCGCGTCACGGTCGTCGGCGATCTGCGCATGTCCAACCCGGACCCGCGCGCCGCCCGAAACGCCGGCACCCGCTACGTGCACGGCCTCGCCGTACCCCCAACCGCGGGGAGGGCCTTCCACCCCAAGCTCACCGTCATCGTGGGGCCCGCGCGAGCGCTGGTGGCCGTCGGCTCGGGCAACCTTTCGGTCGGCGGCTGGCACCTCAACGCCGAGACCTGGACGATCGCCGCCGTGGATCGGGACAGGTGTCCCCGGCTGGTCGTCGACGCGGCGGAATGGCTGCGGAGCGTCGCCCGGCTCTGCGCGATCAGCCCGCCCGCCGCCGACGCGATGGGTCGCACCGCCGCCGCCCTCGAAGCCTTGAGCGGAGGCCAGGTCGTTGACACGGGCCACCGGCTGGTGCACACCTCCGACGCTCCCATCATCGACCAGCTTCCGGTCACGCCCGTGGAGTGCCTGCGGCTCTATGCGCCGTTTCACGACGCGCGCGCCGAGGCAATCCAGGAGCTGACGCTGCGTCTGGCCCCGGCACGTGTCACGCTCGCCGTGCAATCCGGGTACCGGACAGTCGTGCAACCCGAGGCGATAGCCCGTGTGATCGGCGACCTCGGCATCGACCTCGAGGTGGTGGAGGACCGGCACCGCTCCTACCGACACGGCAAGCTCGTCGAAGCCATCGGCTACGACGGCGCATGCTGGACGCTCACCGGCAGCCCCAACCTGTCCTCGGCAGCTTTGCTCAAGCCCGTCGCCGACGGCGGAAACGTCGAGCTCGCCGTTCTTGCCCGGCCTTCCGCACCGCTGTTTCCCGGCGGTGTGCCGATCCGCCTCGACGAGGTGCCCGCCGTCCGGATCAGCACGACCAACCACGTCGACACGGCCACCAGGGCCACGCTCCTCGCGGCGACCCGCGCCGCCGGCGGACTGCACCTCACGTTCGCGCACCCCACACCCCGCCCGGTACGGATCGTGGCCTCCTCCCACACCGATTTCGACACCTGGGCCGACGTCGGTGCCGTCCCCGAAGGCGCCGTCCAACACCTCATCGCCGGCGTCGACCTGCCCGGCGGATCCCGGGTGCGGACGGCATGGACCGAACACGGCGTCACGCGCGACGGAAACCTGGTGTTCGTCACCGATCCCGAACGGACCATGTTCCGGGTGAGCGACGAGCCGCGGGGAGGCTCCCAGGGACCGATCGAGATCCTCGCCGACGCGCGCCTGGCCGAACGGTGGCTCCACGGGGTCCGGCAGCTCGCCGCCTCCCGCGCCAGCATCGCCCTACCCGCCGCAGGCGGCACCAGCGGGCCCACCGGCGAGTCGGAGACAGCCACCGGCACGCCGAGGCTCGACACCGACCCCGAGGACTGGCTGCGCTACAGCGACGACGCCAAAAGCCGGCTCGGCACAGCCATGTTCCACTTCTCACTCGGCGGGTTTGCGGCCCTTTCCGCCACCAGCACGAGCTACGGCAGCGACCTGCTCCAGCCGACCGACCTCCTCAGCGACGAACGCGCCGCCGGACTCGACGGAGACGACGCGAACACCGTCAACGACGACATCGACCCCTCGACCGGGCAGAACGCCGAGCTCGGCGGCTCCCGCAACGCGGACGACGAGAGCGACCCGAACGACGACAACGACGAGCGAGCGCTGCACGAGTTGCGCCGCGTCGGCCGCGCGCTCACCCGTGCCGTTCGCGTCGACCTCGCCCACCTGCCCGCCATCGACCGGTTGGCGGTCGGGACGCTCGTGCTCGTCGGCGTCGAACTGGGCGCCTGGGAGACGCCGCACGGTGAGCAGGGGTGGATCACCGTGCTCGCCCAGGTGGTCGAGACGCTCGACCTGGACGACATGCCAGCGGCCATCGAGGCCAACGTCGCGAGCGTGGCCGCCGTCGCTCTCTACCTCATCCGCGACCACCTACCCACGGCGGGCCGCCCCGCCGAGTACCTGCGCTACGAGGAGGCCGCCGAACGGGCCGCGCACCTCGTGGTCGCCGCCGACGCCACCCTCGTGGCTGACTACGCGGAGGCCATAAGCAACAGCCGCGGCTTCCCCATCGACCCGGACGACGTCATGCGCACCGCGGTGATGATCGTCGACGACGACCCGCTCGCCACCGCCATCGACAAGCTGGAGGACCGCCGGCCGGCCTGGCGGGTGAACCGGCACGCTGACACCGCACTCCACGTCGGCGGCGCCTTCACCAACCCGTTCCACGCGGCCGCCGAGGCTCTCGATGCCATCGACGGCGCCGGCGTCGTCGCCGTGTGGGCCACCGGGGCGAACGGCAGATGGGCGATCGCCGCCCGGGCCGCAGATGACCTGATCCGGGTAGAGCAGCGCGACGGAGCGGTGCGATGGTGGCACTACCGGCTCACGGTGCTCGGCGACGCCACCCGCATCGCCCGGGACAATGAACTTGCTAGCCGCGTCCGCATCAACCACGGCCCGCTCAACCGCGCCTTCCCGGAGGCACTGACCCTACTGGCCAGGGCCGGCATCGACGTCGCTGCGGGACCACCGGAGTAGGCGGTCGCGGCGGCGCCGGTCCGGATTAGCGGCGTATACCGGCCCGCGACGCAGAAGCCCTGCGTCGCTCGGCACTGTCCTGCCCGGCACCGGTCGTCGATCTGGGCGCGGTGCGGGTGCGGACCTGGTAGAGGCGGGGAGGGCGCCGTCAGTACAGGGCTCGCCACGCAGCGTTGGCAACTCCATTCCGTACCCCCGCAACTCGCTCTCGCAGCACCTCCGCGAACGCCGGGCTGTCTCCAGCTCGCCGCAACGGCCCGGTTAACTGGGAGGATGTCGCCGAGGACGGCCGGGGGCATCTCGACGGCCAGGTGAACCAGGGGCGGCAGCGCGGTAGCTGCTGGGCTGGAGGCCGAGGCGTTGGAGCCGGTGGGTGATGGTGGCGGGCAGGACCGGCCGGTCGGGATGCTAACCGGGAACCAGGCATGGGCCGGAGTCGGTGATGCGTTTGGCGACCGGGTACGCCTCTCCTCGAGGTCGCGCTCCCGCCGTTCGCGTGCCACGCTCAACTGCCCCACCAGCACCAGTAGCCCCAGCGCCCGGCAGCAGCGCCGGCGGCGTGCTGGTGACTCCCGCGCCTACCAGGGGGTATCCTGCGGGCATGGCCGACAGGAGCCCCAACACCGGCGCCCGCAGCGAGGAGATCCTCGCCGCCGCCGGCATCGTCGTCTCCGACGAGGGGAAGGCTCGCGCGCGCCGCCGCCTGGACGAGGCCCGGGAGCGGTGGACGGCGGAGCTCGACGCCCAGGCTCGCGAGCAGCTCGGCCTGCCGGCCCGCGCCGCGTGACCGAACCGCCCGTCCGGGTCGTCCTCGACGCCTCCGCGATCATCGCCTTCACTCGAGGGTCGATCGACGTCGGTGAGGTGATCGCCGAGGTCGCCGACGAAGAGAACTGCGTGTTCGGGCTGCCGGTACTGTGCGTGGCCGAAGCCGCCCGGGTGCTCGTCGACACGGACCGTCTGCAGCTGCTCGTCAACCACCCGATCGCCGAGATCCTCTCGCCGGAGCCGGACAGCTGGGAGGCCCTCGCAGTCACCCTCGACACGGTCGGCAGGGTCGACGCCGCCACCGCGGTGCTCGCCGCGATCGACCTCGGCTGCAGCGTGCTGACCAGCCAGCCCGGCCTGTATGGCGGCATCGCCGGCGGCGGCCCGGTCATCCCAATCCGACCCCGGTACTACGCGGCGTGTATCCGCCACCGCGACGGCGAGCAAGACCCGATGTGCACCGGTCAACGCGGCCGGCGCACATCTCCGGCATCAAGCAAGTTCCCCCGATCCGCATCTGGCGTCTATCGTCGCGCCTTGACCTTCCCCTGACTAAAAGGTTCAGTCAGGTACGGGTAGAGCCGTGCCGGCCAGTCGGCGACGCGTGATGCCACCCGGGCCGTTTGCTAGGAGGGCTGTGATGACCGCGGCAGCAGATCGCACAGCAGAGGGCCGGGTGGCTGTTGAGCTTCGTTCGGTGCCGGACTGTCCGAACCTCGCGCCGGCTCGGCATGAGCTGCGCGCGGCGCTGGCCGACGTCGGTTTGCCCCTCGCGGTGGTCACCGAGGTCGTGGGGGACTACCCGTCTCCGTCGATCCTGGTCAACGGCGTGGACGTGATGGGCGGCACCGGCGACGGTTCAGCGGCCTGTCGGTTGGATCTCCCCACTGGCGAGCGCATCCGTGCTGCCCTGCGTCAGGCGATAGGCGCCGGACCCGCCACCACTGCAAGGGAGCAGAGCCGGGTCGATTGCTGCCAGCAGCCGGGCAATGCGATCCGGACAGATCGGCCCCTCCGCGCCGAGCATCTTCCTGACAGCCTCCGGCAGGTGCATCGAGCGATCCTGCGTCACTTCGCCGCCACTGGGACTGCCCCCACTGACGCCGACATCCGCGCTGCCGCCGGCGGGACGGACCTGGACACCGCGAAGGCGCTGCGGGAACTTGCCGGGGAAGACCTTGTCGCCGTCGACAGCGGCGGGCGCCTGGTCGCGGCCTACCCGTTCTCCCCAACGCCGACGCCGCACCGGGTGTCATTCGGCGATGTCCAGGTGTTCGCGATGTGCGCCATCGACGCGTTGGGCGTGCCGTTCATGCTCGGCACCGACGCCGCCATCACCTCCGCCGATCCGCACACCGGCCAACCGGTCCGCGTGGCCATCACCGACGGTGCCGCCACCTTCCAGCCGGCGGAAGCGGTGATCGTGTACGCCTCCACCGGAGACGCTGGTCGATCCGTGGACACCTGCTGTTCCACCATCAACTTCTTCACGAGCGCATCCGGCGCTCAGGCGTGGATCAACGCCCACCCCAGCCTGGCCGCCACGGTTCTCGACCAGGACCAGGCCGTCACCCTAGGCCGCGACATCTTCGAACCGCTGCTCGCCCCGTATACCGCCCTCGACCACCGCTTGGTCTGACGCCCGGTCGGCTATTACCACCGTTAAGGCGGCTCACCGGCCAGCGGCGCCGGCTGGGCGACCAGGGCAACTGGTGTCCCTACTCCTAACCACGGTGTCGCCACCGATCCCACAGCTCGGGCACCGTGGATGAGGCAAGACCTTGTCGGCGTGGTCGACGCGGCCGCGACCAGAGCGGACGCAAGTGTCGGCACCCGCAGGACCGGACCGGCCTTCGCGGGTGCCGCTCAGCGGGCCTTCTTCGTCGCCCGCTTGCGGGGCGGAGTCAACAGGTCGGCGATCGCCGCGATCGAGGATGGCACCAGGCGGTAGTAGGCCCAGACGCCTCGCTTCTCGCGCTCGAGCAGGCCGGCCTCGGTGAGGATCCGAAGGTGATGACTCACGGTCGGCTGGGAGAGCCCGAGCGGCGTGGTGAGGTCACTCACGGACGCCTCGCCCTCCGGGGCGGACTGGATCAGACTGAGCAGTCGCAGCCGGGCCGGGTCGGCGAATGCCTTCAGCACTCCCGCGAGCCGCTCTGCATCGGCGCGCTTGATCGGTTCGCCGGCAAGCGGCGAGACGGCAGGTGTAGCAGTTTTCGCAGTTGGCACGCCGTACATCGTTGCACCAACACCATCGATGCGCCGGTTGAACCAGTACCGGGTCACCGTCAGTTTGCGGGCAGGGAGCCGTGTTGACCTGTCCCGGCCGTGTCAGCGGCCGGATGAGCGAGTTGTCGGCCCCGCCCGAGGGGTGACTAGCGACGGGCAGCGCCGGCGGGTTGGTCAGGCGGTGGGGCCCAGTCCGGTGAGGAGCTTCTCCACCCGGGTGCGGATCTCGTCGCCGATCGGGCGGACCGCTTCGACGCCCTTGCCGGCGGGGTCTTCGAGATTCCAGTCCTCGTAGCGCTTGCCGGGAAAGACGGGCCGCCGCATGCCAGGGCACCCAGCCCCGTGGCGCGACCGGACCACACCCTGCGACGCATTGCGGCGCGTGCCGTGATGCGCGACCCCCGGTTCTGGATCCTCGTTGCCGCCCTGATCGCCCACGGTGCCGCCACCAGCGCCATCGGCGTCCCCGTGGTCGGTTACCTCATCAGCCGCGGCCACCCGGCCGCCTTCGCCGCCACCCGGCCACCTTCGCCGCCACCGCCGCCGGCCTGCTCGGCGTTCTGTCTGTCACCGGACGACTCGTCCTCACCGGCGCCCGACGCCGCCTACCGGTCACCACGATCGTCGTCGCGGTGTTCGCGATCCATGCCGCCGCAGCCCTCGCCATGCCCCTCGCTGCCAGCACACGGATGGGGGCCGCAGTCGAAGAAGGAGGAGCGACGGTCGGGCCAGGAACCCTATCCTCCTAGGACGTCTTAGAAGGCGTGTTCCTGCCGCGGGCACGGAAATCCTCGCCCGCTCGCTGCCAAGTCCGGGCCAGTCACACCTCATCAGTGCATGACGTCACCTAGGCCAGCAATGCCAGGCGACCAGAGAAGCAGCGCCTGAACAGCGCACGTGAGCGCAGCGTGGATCGGAGCGTCGAGCCGGGTCCAGCGTGCCTCCTATGGAGCGTGGCGGAGTGCTGATCGGCTGAGTCGCCTTCGTTGCAAGCTCTGCTGGTCCAGTCGATGTTCCGTCCACGGCGGACTCTTGGAGAAAACTGGAACTTGCTGGAACGCGTGGAAGCGGCTACGGTGTGTCCGTGGCTGAATCTCTCGACGATCTCGAGGCGCGCATCGACGAGCTGCGCACAGCCGTGCGTCGTGCCCTGATGGCCGGTGATCGGGCCGAGGCGCGGCGTCTGCGATCCGACCTTCGTCAGGCGGAGGTGCAGTGGGATGACGCGCTTCTGGCGATCGAACCGGAAAAGCTGGCTTCGCAACCGCGGACCGAGCCGCAGGACGCCGGGAGCCTGCTGTCGATTCGTGACCAGGTCCACCAGGCCTTGACGTTCCTGGGCGTCCCGGCGGCGCCGAAGCTCATCGTCGCCCTGCACCAGGCGGTCTTCGCTGGAGCCTTGAACGGGCAGCAGCTGACGAGCCTTCGCCGAGACGAGGAAAGATCCTTCAAGACGGCGCCGTGGGCTCGGCCGTACTACTTGTGTGCGGCCCTGACCGCTGACCGGCTCTCGCCTGCCCGCGGTCTCCTGGCTGTCTCCACCTGGCCGCTTTCCACCCGTATCGTCGGGCCGCTGAGTCCCAGGGTTCACTTTCTGACCTCGGCGATCCGTATCGCCGAGCACCTGAGCCACCCGGACTGGGCGACTCTGCCCGCCCGGCGTCTGTTGTGGCAGTTCGCCGCCAACATCCCCGGCGGTGCCACCTCATTCGACACGACGAGGCCGGACGCCGTGCGGCGTGCGGCGCAGGCCGAGCTGGAAGTTCATCGTGACGCAGACCTGTCGCAGCGCGAAGCGGCAGCCCGGCGCGCCGTCGACCAGCTCGACGATCTTCACCAGCTGTTCGGCGCCGCTCTCAAGGTGGCGTCGCATGCTGCGAGCGACACCTGATCTTGAATCCGCACTTCCCACGCGAAGGAAGAGCACGTGAAAGAACTGACGGCGCGTCTTGACGCGCTGCGGGGGGACACTGAACCACAGAGCCTCGACGCCAGGGCTATCTCGTCGATTGTCGGCAACCCGGGCTGCGGCCGCCGGAATCTGCTGGATGCAGCCGGTATCGACAAGGACGAGCTGGCCCGAGCCATCCGGCACCCGATGTACGCCAAGCCGTCGCGGATGGTGCTTGCCCGAGGCGCCCAGTTCGAAGCCCAGGTCAAGGCGAGTGGCGGTGCGCAGCTGCTGACGTTGCTGCGGGAGGACATCGGGCTATCCATTCCGGAAGCCGAACACGAGGACTTGAAGACCATCGGCGGCAACGAGGGCAAGCTAGCCCGGTACCGCAACACGGTTCAGCGGCTGACCGCTGTGGCCCGCTCGGCGCAGGATGGCGGGACGCTGTTCGACCACCCGTACTTGAAGATCACGGTCGCGGGTTACGACGTCTTCCTCGAGCCCGATCTGGTGGCTGTGAAGTCGGGCGGGAAGTTCTACATCGTCGAGGTCAAGTCGTTCTCGGTGATCGACGGCCAGGCGCCTGCGGCCGCGGTGGAAGGCGCAGAGTTGCAGGCTGCGGTCTACGTCTACGCCCTTCGGGAACTGCTTCGTTCCCACGGGTTCGACGAGGACCTGGTGGCGGACGAGGCGATCTTCGTGTGCCCGCAGAACTTTATCAACAAGCCGTTCGCGGCCCGGGTCAACGTCCGGAACCAGGTCGCGGCGGTCCGGCGGATGCTGATGCGGATGCATGACCTCGACACGATTCTGTCGAACCTGCCGGCAGGGTTGACGTTCGCTCTGCGTGGCCCGGCCGGTTCCCGCTCCGCCGAGGAGCTGAAGGCGGGCCTGCGTCTGGTGCCGGCACGCTACGCACCGTCGTGCCTGGACACCTGTGAGATGGCGCGGTTCTGCCGCTCCGAGGAACAAGGTTCCACGGCGGTGCTCGGCCGGCAGGTCCGTGAGGAGCTGGCGCTGGACACGATCGGTGAGGTCGTCGGTCTGGCTCGCGGTACGCGCCTTCCTGGCCCGGACCAGGTCGAACAAGCTGAGTTGCTGCGGCGGGCCCAACAGTATCGGGACGAGTTGCTCGGGAGCTTGATGTGAGCCTGCTGACGTCCCTGGCCCGCGCCCATGCCAGCGACCAGGCGGTGGCGCAGCGCCTGACGACTGTCCGGCATCTGCATGTGAGCAGTGAGCCGCTGGTGTTCGTGCCGTTGGCGATGGCGGGCGAGGCCCACGCCCCGCTCGCCGTCATGATTGGCACCAGCCCTGATACACCGGAGCTGTTGACGGTTGCGCAGCCCCGGAACCGTGACCAGCAGGTTGCCTTCGCCTATGAGCTGGCCAAGATCTTCGCCGCCTACATCACGCCGCGCACGAACCGGCGTCTTCCGGTGCGCGCCGGCGCGTCCGGCGTGCAGTACCGGTGCGCGGACGCACCGCAGGTCTGGGTGCCGAACCGTGCCGGCGTCGAGTTCATCCGGATCCTCGGGCGCTCCACCCGCTTGCGAAGGAGTACAGGCGAGTGGGCCGTGCCACGCAACATCCCGGTCATGGGTAAATGGCTGACGTTCCTCGCCGACCGTGCTGAATACGCCGGGTCCGCCATGCTGGTCGCGGCGACCGACGCGCTGACCCTGCATTGGGCAACCGGGCAGAGCACCGAGGAGGACCAGCATCTTCCCGCTGTACTCGGCTGGATCGCGCCGCCACCCGGGATGACCGGGCGGGATGCCGCGCGTGCCTGCGAAAATCCGTTGAAGGTACCGCCTGCCGGACCTGCCACGGATCCGTCGTTCGACAACGGCATCCTCGAGCCGCTGCTCGCCGCCTACCACCAGGCGGCGAGCCCGGCGGCGTCGCGCATCGCCGAGGACAAGATCCGCAAGGAGTTGCGAAAGCAGCTCGACGGCACCTGGCATCGGATGTGGCAGGCGATCACCCTGTTGCGTGACCCTAGTCTTCCGGCCGGTGCTCATGTCGGTGTTCGCTGGGAACGGGACCTTGACGCTTTCACGCAGGCCGCCGACTGGATCGCGACCAGCCCTGGGGCGCAGCCCAAACGTGACTCAGCGGTGTACGCCGCCCGGCGCCTGTACTGGTTGGAACGGGCCCAGCAGCAGTATGACGCGGAGCGCGCCTTCGACGACCCGATGGTGATGGCCGAGGCTCGGATGATCGGTGAGGCGTTCGTCGGTACCGTCATCGCCGCCGTCCCGAACCGGCGGGTCGGCAGGAGCCTGCGGCCGCTGATCACCGTATCGACCACCGACGCGATCAGCCTCGCCGCCGGCGAGAGCGGTCTGCGCCGGCCTGAGTTGCTGGACCAGAAGACCACGGTCGTCTCGGTGACTCGTGACGGCGACACGGTGATGGTCGAGCTGGAACTTCGCGAGGGCATGGGCAGCGGGCGTGAACCACGGCCCGGCACCGTCCCCGCCGTAGGGGACTCCGTGTGCTACAGCCTCTTCAAGGACGACTACCGCCGGGCGCCGACGCTGCCGCGCAAGGAGGACACCCCGTGGACTCATGGCGGCCCGCCCAAGCCTTACCTGCCGACGGAGCAGGATGCCCAGGAGCCGTGGTCATGACCGTCACCTATGTCCCGCCCACCGCGGTCCTCGACGTACTTCGGTTATTGACCGAGGGTCCGCAACCTGGCGTGGTGCTCAACTCACCCCCCGGAGCTGGCAAGAGCACCGCCGTCACCTACATGGCTCACCACCTGGCCCGGCACGGCGACCAGGTGCGCGTCGTCGCACAAACCAACTCCCAAGTCGACGATCTCGTCGCCAAGATCGCCGCCGTGGATCCGGGGATCACCGTCGGCCGATACACCGCCTACGGCTACCCGGTGCCGGCCACCCTCGCCGCCTCCAACATCCTGATTGCGAACCGGTACCCCGATCTGCGTCAGGCAGCCATCGTGGTTGCCACCGCAGCGAAGTGGCTCGACCCCGTCATCACCGAGCGCGGGCCGTGGGCGATCATCGACGAGGCGTACCAGATGCGTTCGGACACCCTGTTGCGACTCGCTTCGACGTTCGAACGGGCTGCGTTCGTCGGCGACCCTGGGCAACTCGACCCGTTCTCCGTCGTCAACGTCGACCGATGGACCGGCCTGGCCTGGAGCCCGCTGCAGAGCGCGGTGGCCGCCATGCTCGCTAACAATCCGGGCATCCCGGAACGGCAGCTGCCGCGCTCGTGGCGGCTTGCCCCTCACACCGCGATCCCGGTGTCGGACGCCTTCTATCCGTTCGCACCCTTCGAATCCGCGCCCGAACAGGGCGCGCGGGAGATGTGGCTGCCGACCCGCAGCCTCGGCAATAGCCCCGCTGACCGGGCGATCGAACATGCCGCAGCCAACGGCTGGGCCTTCTACCAACTGCCGCGCCGGCACACGGTGCGCACCGACGCTGAAGCGGTCGCCGCGGTCGTTGCGCTCGCTGTGCGTGTTCTCGAGCGCGGCACGATGCTCCGCGATGAACGCCACCCCGATGGTGCCAGGGTGACGGCAGACCGAGTGGCGATCGGTGTGGCACACCGCGACCAGATGGCTGCCATCAAAAGCGGGCTGGCCGAGACCGCTTATCCGAACATCCGCGTCGACACCGCGAACCGGCTGCAGGGCAGCGAGTACGACATCGTCATCGTGCTACATCCGCTGTCCGGCCGCCGCGACGCCACGGCGTTCCACCTCGAATCCGGGCGGCTGTGCGTCCTGACCTCACGGCACCGGCATGCCTGCATCGTGGTCGCCCGCGACGGCATCTCCGACCTGCTGGACGCCCACCCGTCCGCCGACCCCGTGCCCTTTAACACGCAACCGCGCTTTCCCAACGGCTGGGAAGCCAACCAGGCCCTGCTTGAACATCTCATTGCCCACCGCATCCGGGCCCTCTGAGCTCACCCCTGGCACCGTTCTGGCCGGCCCTTGTCGGGTTCACAATGCCGGTCTTCCCACCGATCGCAGCCACTGACGACGAAGAGGTCGCACGTGAAAGTACTGCACACCTCCGACTGGCACCTCGGACGTACCACCTATGGCCACTCCCGGACGAGCGACCACGAAGCGGTGCTCGCCGAGATCACCGAAATCGCTGCCGCCACCCGCCCCGACCTGATTCTCAACACGGGTGACTTGTTCGACATGCAGCGGCCACCGCTGCACTCGCTCAAACTGGCCACCAGCACGCTGCACAACCTCGCCGAGATCGCTCCAGTCGTGGTCGTCTGCGGCAACCACGACTCGGCTGCATACCTGCACTGGCTGCACGACCTGCTCAGCCGGTCCGCGCCGATCCACTTCGTCACCAGCCACGACAACGCCGTCGGTGAAGTCCTGCGGTTACCAGCCGGCGAGCAGGCGATTCACGTTGCCGCACTGCCGTTCATCAGCGCCAACCGCATCGTCAACGTCTTCGACGAACCCGGCCAGCGGCGCATCACCTACGCCGGACACATCGCCGGCTTGCAGCAGCGCCTCATGCGCGAGCTCAGAGACGGGTTCGACGCGTCCCGCGACGTGAGCGTGTTTGCCGCACATCAGTACATCGCCGGCGCCATCCCGTCGCGGACCGAGAACCCCAGCCACACCTGCGACTTCTACGCCACCGATCCACAGCACCTGCCGGTGGTCACCTACGCGGCGTTCGGTCACATCCACAAACCGCAGCCACTGCCGACCACCAGCGTAACGGGCTGCTACGCAGGCTCACCCCTGCAGCTTGACTTCGGTGAGGTCGGCGAGGACAAGAGCGTCGTCGTCGCGACGCTGCAGCCCGGCCAAGGCGCCGTCCTTGAACGAATTCCGCTAAAGCGCGGCCGCCGGCTGCACTACATCACCGGAACGCTCGACGAGATCCGCACCACGGCGGCCTCCGTGACCACGGACATCTGCCTGGTCACGGTCAACACCGAAAACCACATCGACAACCTGGCCGGCCAGATCCGCGGCCTGCTGCCTGAGGCCACCATCGCCGATCTACGGGAGAACGCCGCCGACCGCAGGCTCGAACTGCTCGCCCCTGTCGACGACGCCACCGACGTCGACACCACGACGTTGTTCAGCGAATACCTCGCCACCCGCGGTGTCCAAGGCGTCTCGGCGCAACAGGTTCTTCAGCTTTTCAGCACCCTGCTGCCGCACGCCAGCGAACACGAACCACCCGAGCTGCCGGAAGAGCAGCTACTGGCGGCCGACCCCGAGATCGCCTTCCCGCTGCCGGCAACCAGCACGGCCACCATCGGAGGGGCGGCATGAGACCACAGACATTGACCTTCTGCGGCCTGGGCACGTACACCGCGAAGCAGACCATTGACTTCACCGATAAGCGCTTCATCGCGATAGTCGGCGACACCGGCGCCGGGAAATCGACGATTCTGGAAGCGATCTGCTACGCCCTCTACAACCGATGCACCTACGCTGCCACCGCATCCCCGTTGATCGCCGACGGCGGTGACGGCACCCTCGCCGTCGAACTCACGTTCACCGTCGGCAGCCGCCGATGGCAGGTATCACGGTCCGTCAGCCGGCACACCGCCACGTCAGTGCACCGGCTGACCTGCCTCGACACCGGCGCCCTAACCACCGGGGCCAGGCAGGTCACCGCAGAGATCCGGCGGATTGTCGGGCTCGACTGCGACACCTTTCTACGTGCCGTGGTCCTGCCCCAAGGCCGCTTCCAGGAACTGCTGCGCATGAGCGACCGTGACCGAGGCAAAGTCCTCGACTCCGTCCTCGGTCTCGAGCAACTGGGCCAGGTCCGCGAGCACGCCCGAACCCTTCAGGCGCGGCTCAAGGACCGGCTCAACGAGTACCAGCTGCACCGCAGGAGGTTCCTCGACGACCCGGCCGCGGCGCTGGCCGCCGCGGCCGAACAGCACAGCGTGCAGCAGCAGGGCCTGGAACATCTCCAGAATGCTCGGGCCGCCATCGCTGATGCGCGTGCCGAACAGCGACGAGCCGCCGGGGCGGCCAGCACGCTGACCCAGCTGAAGGAATCCCTGGCGGCCGCAGTTCCTGCCGGCGCCGCCGACCAGCTACACGCCTTGGCGTTGCAGGCTCAAACGCTCAACGGCCAGCGCGCCGACATCAACCAACTGACCCACCAACTGCAGATCGAGCAAGACCTCCTCCAAGGTCAGCTCACACAGGCCGAGCAGTACGGCGGGAATGTGGCCGGCACCGCCACGACGATCAACACTCTGAAATACCTCGCCGAACAGCTACCCCAGCAGCGGAAACGCCACCGGCAGTTTACGGAGAACGCCGCAGCCCTTGCCGTCGAGCAGCTCCGGCTACAAGGCGTGCAACAGAGCCTGGCCGATCTTGAGCCAGCCGTCGCGGCGGCCAACAAGACGCATGCAGACGCGGAAACGGCGTTCAAACGAGCCCAGGATCGGCAGCACAAGGCCGTCGAACGACTGAGGATCTGGCGCGGAGCCGCCGCAGACCTAGAGAAGGCACGCGCAGAACTCGCCACGACGGAAGAGGCTCTCGGCACCGCCATAGCCAAGGCAAGAGAAGCGGCGGGTATCGCAGAAGAGGCTGAGCACAACCGGAGCGAGTGCGAGCAAACGCACCGCGCGCTGCTGAAGGCGAACGCCGCAGCGCACGCCGCCGCGGATCTCGAACCCGGCGCGGCATGCCTCATCTGTACTCGTCCCCTGCCTGCCGACTTCACCGCACCGATCGCACCCGACCTCACCGCCGCCGCCGACGCCCACAAGAAAGCCCGAGTCCGGGCGGAAAAGACGGGTCGGGCGGCCGCCGTAGCGGCCGGCCGGGTGGAAACCCTGGAACGAGACAACCTGCCTGCCGCCCAGCAGAGCGTGACCACAGCCGAGAGCCTGCTCAGTGAAGCGCTGCTCAGCCTCCAGGAAGTCGTTGGAGACGCCGACCTGTCGGGAACCGACGAGCAGATCCTCAAACTGGTCACCGATGACGCTTCGAAAGCGCAGCAAGACGTCGAGCGCGCCGGAAAGATTCGCGACGACACCCGCGATACCGCGACCGCCGCCAGAACCGAATTCGTCACCCTCTCAGAGGCCCACGTCAAGCGTATGTCTGCCCATCAGGAGCAGGAACGCGACAACGTCGCCTTGCGCCAATCGATCGACGAGGCGGCCAGCCGCCTACCCGCCCGCTTCACTCTCGCCACACCCCTGGACGTCGCGGAAGTCCAGCAACAGAAGGCAGCAGCCGAAGCCCATCAGCGACTCCTTCAGGAGCTGGCCGGCCGACGGACCGGCGCCGAACAAGCGCTCGCCGGCCTGCGCTCGCGGAGCGCGGCGCTGGAGACGACCTACGCCAAGAAGATCACCAAACCGGCGGCGACGCTGCGAGACAAGCTCTTGACCCTGGCGCAGCGGGTTAACGACGCCGCAGGGGCATTCGGACTCGAAGAACCGGCGGCCGCGCCCGCCGCACACGTAGACCTGGACACGCAGGCGCACTGGGCTGCTGATCTTCTCGCTCAGGCAAAGGAACTCCTCGGCATCTGCGCCGCAAAAATCGACGAACAGCAGCGTGCCGAGAAGGCTGCGGGAGAGGCCATCGGCCTTGCCTGCCATACGGCTGGTGCCGCTGGCGAAGAAGACCTCGAGCAGCAATACCTCGCCGCCCACGGTACGGTCCAGAACCTGAAAAGGCAGATCGAGCGCGCCCGGGAGGAACTCCCCGTGGTGAACGCGTTGCAGGAGCGGATTGATGCTGCGGCTGGCACAGTCGATGTTCTTGCACAACTGTCGGTAGTGCTGGCCGAGGGCAAGTTCATCGCTGACGCTGTCAGCCGGCGCCTCCAAGCCCTGCTTCACCGGGCAAGCGAGATCCTGCTCTCGATCTCCGGTGGCCGCTACAGGTTCGCGGCCGACTTCCGGATCATCGATATGGACACCATGGCTGCCCGAGATGTTAAGACGCTCTCCGGCGGCGAAACGTTCCTCGCCAGCCTCGCCCTGGCGCTCGCCGTAGTCGAACTCGCCAGCCGGGCGACCGGCCACGTCGAAGCGCTATTCCTCGACGAGGGCTTCGGCACCCTTGACACCACCTTCCTGCGCGATGCCCTCAATACGCTGACCGACCACAGCACAACCGGCCGGCTGGTCACGGTGATCAGCCACATGCGTTCCATCACCGAGCACGCTGAACATGTACTAGTCGTGGAGAAGTCCCTGACAACTAGTCACGCGCACTGGGCCGACGCCTCGGAACGAGAGAGGATCATCAACGATGACCTTGGTCGTGGCCTGCTTGAATAGGCCGACAGGGCGCCAAGGTGGCCACGCAAAGGCTCCAGACCGAGATGATGCGCGAGTACCACGGTTGCGGGCGTCGCCTCTCGTGGCGACGCTGCAGTGTGATCTGGCTGAGCGGGGGAGGACTGTGTTGTCGATGCCAATGCACAATCCTCCGGTGACCCGGAGCGCAGTGGTAGTAACCCCCGCGCGCGGTCAGCTATGCCTGCCACGGTGGTCCCGGGCACATGCCGTCGATCAGCCGAGGCCTGAGGACCCAGCTCCAAGCGGCTCGCGGCCGGCGAGAACCGTAACCGCCGAGGCCACCGGCATCCCGGAGGCGCCGACGATCACTTCAGCCCGCCCCGGCACCCGATCCAAGGGGGGCAACGGAGGCACCAACTGGTGACCGAGATCGCAGAGCTGCCATTTGAGGAGCACGCTGCTGATTCCGCCGTGCTTGCGCTGTACCGGCAGGTGTTCGCCGTTCTGGCCCGCGACGCGAACCAGATGGTCGACGACCCGGCGCTCGTTCGCGTCGACGAGCTGATCCTGAACGCATTCGCGTCTGCGGGCCCGGCCGGCTTGACGGTGGAGCAGGTGATCGCTGCGTGCGGAGACACCTCGCCCGTCGCGGTCCGGCGCCGGTTCGAGGTGCTGCGCTCCTATCGTGCGGTTACCAAAGTCAACGAGCGACCGAACGAGATGTTCTACCAGGCGGCGTTCGCGCCGTACGTGATGCTGCTGTTCCTGCGCCGGCTGGCGCAGACCGGCGGCCTCGGCGAGCTGCACCAGATGCTGTCGATCGCCCGGCTCTCGATCGAGGACGCCGATACCACCCTCGAGCAGGCCCAAGCGCAGCTGCAGGACCTGGCGAACGTGTTCCGGCTGCTGGCGAACCCCATCATGCAGATGGCGAAATCCGGGACCGTCGAATCGTTGCGAGCCTCGGCGCAGCCGATGCTCGGCAACAGCGAACTCATCGACAAGGCGACCGTCTTCCACAACCTGGCGACGGAGAAGTGGCCGCGGCTGTTGCCAGAGTGCACGCAGCTGCGGATGGCGTTGGCCGCGTATCGGGACGCGGTGAACGCCGCGGCGCGGCGACTGATCGACCGGGCCGGCCGAACCCGGGCGTTGGGGCTATTGCCAGCGGAGAAGTGGCGCAGCTTCGCCCGCGACGCCACCGCCGACGAGCTTGCGGCCGCGCTGGACGGGTTGCTGTTCGACGCGCCGAATCCGCACTTCACCGTTGACGACCTGCTCGACGCGGTCGAAGAAGGGCTGCGGACCGACACGGGGCGGACACCGCCGCCTCGGCCGCGGATTGACGATGAACCAGGCCCTGAACAGGTCGGTGCCGATATGGAGGCGGAACTGCTTGCCACCCGGGCGGAGGAGCTGCTGGCCGGCCGCGACGAGGTCACCGTCGCCGAGCTGTTGGACACGGCCGGGGATTGGGCGGCCGGCCGTCGGGTGCTGTCGGACTTGACCGCGATCGGCTTGCGACCCGAGCTGCCTTACCTGCTGACCTGGGGGGACGGGCTGCGGATCAACGTGGTCGGAGACCTGACCTGGATCACCGACGGCTGGTTCAGACGCCGGACACCGGCGGAGGCGCCGGCGTGAACGAACACGACACCGCACTGTGGTGGGCGAAGATCCGCTCCGGCGGCCCGCAACAGGCACCCGCGGGCAGCCCATCCCCAGCAGGGATGCGGCGCCTGGTCGAGCCGGACGCCCAGTCAGTGTGGTTCCTGCCGAACCTGCCGCCAAGTGCTGCGCCGGAGGTCCTCGCCGAGTACCGACAGGAACCGGCGACGCTACAGGATTCGGCCGGCACGCTACGAGTGTTCGCCGCCTGCCTGCGCTGCTGCTGGCCGGACCCGGGCACCGACTTGTGGCCGGGCCAGCCGGCCGATCTTACTGACGTCGACCAGGTGCTACAGCAGCTGACCCCGGGCCGGGACCGGGCCAGCCGGCGCAAGCTGCTGTCCGCCAGCCTGCGCCGGCTGGAAGCGTCCCGGTGGGTGCTGCAGACGGCCGACCGGGTCCGGCTGGGGCCTCGCGTCACCGGGTGGGGGTCGCTGGAGCTGTCCACGCTCCGGGAACTGTGGCGGATGATCCCCGACCCCCAGCCGAAGTCTGATGCAGGCGGAGGGGAGGCGCCGTGAACCGCACCCAGAACCCGCTGTTCGACTCCGTCCTTGCGACCCTGACCGACCGGCAGCGCGAACACGTCGAAGCGGCGTACGCCCTGCTGGAGCACAGCCGCGAACCCGTCCACCGGCAGGAACTGCACGCGTTGCAGGACCCGACCAGCCGGGACCGGCTCGAGCGACTGCTGCGCCACACCGGCCGGGTCCTCGTCCAGGTCGACGGGCTGCGGTTCACCTCGGGATATGACGACACAGTTGGCATGCAGCTCACCGACGCCGGCTGGCAGCCACTGACCACCGTCGAGCGAGCCGTGCTCGCTCTCGTGCTCATCTATTCGGTCGCGATCGCCCGGAGCGAGGAACGCCTCGCTCCCGACACCTGGACGAGCCCGTACCCGACCACCGAGGCCGACATCCTGAAGGCCAGCAAACTCCCGGCGGTCGCCGCAAAAGCCGCAGCGAGCAAACTCGTCGCCGCCGGGCTGCTCACCCGGGTCCGCGACCGCGCCGACGCCGAAGGTGGATACGTGCCCGGCCCGCAACTGTTGCGCCTGACCCCGGCCGCTCGGGCCCGGCTGCAGGAACAGTTGATCCTCGCCGCCGCCCCGAACCATCCGCTCGCCGCCGCAATCCGTGAACGCCGCAACCGCACCGTCAGCAGGGAGAACATTCGTTGACCCCAGCAGGTAACCCCGTCGACGACGGCGCCACCGACATCGTCGGACCGCGGGTCCTCGCCGGCGTCCAAATGATCAATATCTCCCGGCTGTCGACCCACCCGGTCCCGATCACCTCCCGCGGCCTGATCACCATCGCCGGCCAAGGACCGTCGGACTCCAACGGCGCTGGAAAGTCGTCGTTCATCGCCGGCCTCAGCCTGCTGCACGCCGACGAGCAGTGGCGGCTGCAATCCGGCGCGCAGGCAGCCGCCGAACTGCTGTTCACCGCCGAACTCGCCGGGCAGGAAGTCGTCCACGCGAACGCCGACCACGGCTACATCGTCGGCGTGTTCGTCCCGCCCACCGCCCGGACGCTCGCCGAACTTGAGGCGGACGTGCTGACGGTGTGGCTGCGGATCAACCGGCAGGCGCCCCACGTCGAACTGCGGTGGAAGCCGCAGCTGCACGTCGCGTACGGTGCCAGCGAAAACGACCGGGCCAGCAGCGCCGACGGCTTGTGGGACGAGTTGCCACGCAGCAACGGTCGTAACGACATCCGGGCGAACAAACTCGCCCGCACCCTGTATGGGCAGACGGTGCGATGCGTGTCGTTCCTGTCCACGTCGGTGCGAGCCAGCCCTACAGCGAACCTGCTGGCCCAGCCACTGAACGAGCTGACCCCGGAGCGGATTTTCGATGCGGTTGGTGCGCTGACCGGCCTGACCCGCGAGATCGACGACGAACAGGCGGCCCGGCAGAATCAGTACCAAGCCGCGCTCGCCGCGAACACCGCGAAGGAAGAGTACGAGCGGTGGGACGAGCGGGTCACCGTCACCGAAGACATGATCCGGGCCCGCGAAGCAGCCCGTACGGTAAAGGCCGACGCGCTCGACAGTTGGCGGTCGCGGTGCGCCCGCTACCTCGTCGACGGTGTCGCTACCGACGCGGA